>ONJE01000054.1 GCA_900318045.1 uncultured Eubacteriales bacterium | reverse complement strand
CCCTTGACTTGCCGCCAGCAAGCCTGCGGGCCTTCGCCTTGGTATGACGAAAAATCCGCTCGCATGCTTGCATACATTTAGATTGAGATTAGTATAAAATTCATCTCGCCGGACGGCGCGATAGTTTTTAGAGGTACCCTTCATGGATCCGACATCCATATAAATTGTTATTGTGAGCTACGCCGCGTCCGGCGCAGTGTCCTGCCTCTCATTCGTTGCAAACCAGTCGTTCAGCAGCGCATTCAGCTTTTCATCGTCGTAGTATGCGGAATTATCGTACACAGGCATATCAATGCCTTCCTGGGAAGTCCATGTCAACTCAGTGGCAATTGGAATATCCGTCTTGCAACCGCCCTCCACATCGACGTAGTTTTTGTCCGTGACCTGCCACTGGCCGCTGCTCATGATAAAGCTGGTGCCGTCCGGCAGGGCGACGATCTGTATGGTGCAGGAGCCGCCGCCGGATGGCTCGCCCAGAAGCGCCGCGCCCTTCTCCTGCATGATGACCGGGAAGAGATTCCCGCAGGAGAAATCCTCCCGGGTGGTGAGCACGCCGTAGCGGAACCGGTCGTAAACCGCTTCCCGATCCCGCGCGTCAAATGCGCCGTCCAGGTTCGTATCCGCCTCATAGGTGACGGTCATCCGCCTTCCGGTCAGCTTGTCGACGCCGTACAGCCTGTCCGCGCCGACGGAGAGGGCGGCGATAAAGGCCAATACGTCGCTGGAGCCGCCCTCGTTGTAGCTCAGGTCGAAGAGGACGTTCTGGATGTCCGGGTTATCGGCGGCCTTCCTCAGACCGGCGACGACGATGCCCGCCCCGTCCTGGGGCAATTCTCCCTCGCCGCCATAATATGCCTGCCAGCCCGCCTCGTCCGGCATAAAGCCGTCGAGGCGGATGATCGCGGTGTTGCCGCATTCCCGGTAGACGTCCTCTCCCCATATTCCGGCGCGGGTCTGGAGGATCTGCTCGGCCAACAGCGTAATGATTATAACCGGAGACTTCATAAGCGCTGAATACGTGTCGTTGTCGTAGGGTTCGATTTCCTGGAGCGTCCATTCCGAATGGATCAGGGCGGAGTCCATATTATAGGTATGCCCGTCGTTCAGGTAGAACAGGAAAAGGTCGTCCATGCCCTTCAAATAATCGTTGCCCCGGGTGGATTGAAGTTCTTCAATCAAGGCTTCCCCCGCCTCGCCCAGGTCCAGCAGTGCCTGCTTAAGCCCCTTTTCGGCGATGGCGGCGTCCAGGACCGCCACGCCGGGATGGCCGAAGAAGTTGTCGATGTCAAAGCAGAGCTCGGCAAAGGTCTCTTCCGCCACATCCTCCGGGCGCACGCCCTTTGTCACCAGGGTCTGCATCATCGCCGATTCCATGTCCGGACTCTCGAACAGCTCTGTGCCGTACCTGCCGAAGCGCGCCCTTTCCCCGTTCCAGGTCATCATCCGGGTGGATATGTCGCACAGCAGGCTGCTCACGAGGGTCAGGGAGAGGTAGACGTCGTCAGCGTCGGCGTACATCCTCAGCCCGTACTTACCGAAATCCAGCGTCAGCGGCCGTGGATCCTCCTCATAGGTCACGTCGGCGATCCGCACAAAGGCGCAGTTGCTGTCCTTCAGGGCGACGGGCTGTCCCGCGTAGGGCGGTGCGGGGCAGTGAAAGCCCGTCCAGTCCTCGGTGGAAAGGGTGCCGGCCTTTGGATCGACAACGGCCTTCACGCCCTGCGTTCCGGTGAAGATCAGCGTGCCGTCCGCCCCCGTTTCACAGGTGAGGGGATTGCTCCCCAGGTATTCGGAGTAGGCCCTGAGTCCGCAATAGGGCACGTTGGGCTGATCCGGATAGAACCGAACCGTGAAGGCGTCCGTCTCGCCGTCCTCGCGGATCACCGGAACCGCTTTCTCGGTGAAAGCGGCGCTCTGCGCAAATGAGAAGGCAAACAGGTTGAACGCGAGAGACAGTATCAGCAGCATGGCAATGCGCTTTTTCATGGGCAGGCTCCTTCCGTCCGTTGATTCACCGGCGTCGGGTCATCCCTTGTCCGATCCGCCGCGTCGCCTCAATACCTGTTCCGACCCGCCCAGAGGCCCGGTGCGGGATTGGAGATGTAATGGATTTCCTCGCCGCCCGGCAGGGTATTCCAGCCCGGCTTCAACGCGGCGGGGTCGTAGCGCAGGACGGCTTCGTCGTAGGGCATCTTGTTGAAGTGAACGCCCTCGACCTCCGCCCGCATCAGCCTTCTTGTGCAATAGGTGATAGAAAACCTTCCTTCGCTGGAGCCGTGGATCAGGTGGGCTGTCGCAGCCCGCAAAAATGCCAGAAACACACTCTATCCGGTGATCAGCGTTCCGGTCCTTCCGTGGATGCCGTCCCGGGCCTTTTCCAGCAGCGTGATCAGCGCCGCACGGCCGGGCCTGGATTCGGCGAAGGACAGCGCCGCCTCCACCTTCGGCAGCATGGAGCCCGGGGCAAACTCGCCGTCCCGTATGTATTGCCGCGCGGTTTCGGAGGTCAGCCGGTCAAGCCACTGCTGGCCGGGCTTTCCGAAGTGGATGGCCACCTTCTCCACGGCGGTGAGTATGATCAGCAGGTCGGCCTCCAGCTGTCGGGCCAGCACGGCGGCGGCAAAGTCCTTGTCGATCACCGCCGCCGCGCCCTTCAGGTGGTTGCCCCCGGTTTTGAATACCGGGATGCCGCCCCCGCCGCAGGCGACGACCACATGGTCGGTGTTCACCAGCGAGCGTATGGTGTCGATCTCGACGATGGCCACGGGCTTTGGACTGGCCACCACCCGCCGCCAGCCCCGGCCGGCGTCTTCGACGATATGGTAGTCCCGCTCTTTTTCCAGCCTGCGGGCCTCCGCTTCGGTCATGAATGCGCCGATGGGCTTGGTGGGGTTCCGGAAAGCCGGGTCGTTCGGGTCCACCTCCACCTGGGTCAGCACGGTGGCCGCGCCTTTGTCGATGCCCCGGTTCAGCATCTCCTCCCGCAGGCCGTTCTGCAGGTCATAGCCGATGTAGCCCTGGCTCATGGCCACGCAGACCGACAGCGGGCAGGGGATGTACCTGTCCGGGTCGGAGCGGGTCAGCTCCGTCATGGCGTTTTGGATCATGCCCACCTGGGGGCCGTTGCCGTGACAGATGACCACCTCGTGCCCGTCCTCGATCAGATCGACGATGGCCTTCGAGGTGATTTTGACCGCCTTCATCTGCTCCGGCAGGTTATCGCCCAGGGCATTGCCGCCCAGGGCGATCACGATGCGCTTGGACATGTCGCTCATACCCTACCTTTCAAAGAACCTCGGCGTGTTCTTCTCCGCCAGCGCCACCAGCGTCGCCTGGGGGTTCTTCACCTTGGCCAGGAAGATCATGGCCGCGATGATGTAGGGCTTGAAGCTGGCCTGCCGGTACAGCGGGGTGCGGTAGCGGTCGAACACCGACGCGGCCACCTCGCCCTCTTCGCAGCTGACGCCGCTGATGTCGGCGGGCAGGCAGTGCAGGTACAGGGCCTTGCCGCCCTTCGTGGTTTTCATCAATTCCTCGGTGCAGCACCAATCCCTGTGCCCGGCGTTCTGCGCCAGCAACTCCTTTTCCAGCGTCCGGATGCCCTCGGCGTCATTCTTTTCATACAGCTTTGTCCGCCTTTCCATGGCGGCATAGGGAGCCCAGCTCTTGGGGTAGACGATATCTGCATCCCTGAACGCCTCGGCCATGGAGTAGGTCTTTGTGAAGCTGCCGCCGCTCCTTGCGGCGTTGAAGCGGGCCACCTCCTCCACCTCGGACATGACCTCGTACCCCTCCGGATGGGCCAGGGCCACATCCATGCCGAAGCGGGTCATCAGGCCTATGACGCCCTGAGGCACCGACAGGGGCTTTCCGTAGCTGGGGGAATAGGCCCAGGTCATGGCGATCTTCTTGCCCTTCAGGTTCTCGATGCCGCCGAATTCGTGGATGATGTGCAGCATGTCGGCCATGCACTGGGTGGGATGGTCGATGTCGCACTGGAGGTTGACCAGCGTGGGCTTCTGGGCCAGCACGCCCTGCTGATGACCCTCGGTCACCGCGTCCACGACCTCGTGCATGTATTTGTTGCCCTTGCCGATGTACATGTCGTCCCGTATGCCGATCACGTCGGCCATGAAGGAGATCATGTTGGCGGTCTCCCGCACGGTCTCGCCGTGGGCGATCTGGCTCTTGCCCTCGTCCAGGTCCTGCACCTGAAGGCCCAGCAGGTTGCAGGCCGAGGCGAAGGAAAAGCGCGTGCGGGTGGAATTGTCCCGGAACAGCGATACGCCCAGTCCGGAATTGAAGATTCTGGTGGAGATGTTGTTCTCGCGCAGGTGGCGCAGGGCGTCCGCCACGGCGAAAACCGCCGCCAGCTCGTCGTCACTCTTCTCCCAGGTCAGGAAAAAGTCGCCCTCGTACATGCTCCTGAAATCCAGTGTGTTCAGTTTATCGATATAGGCTTGCAGCTTGGAATCCATAATCGCATCCTCCCGCTACTTGATGTCATTGTCGGTGCTTCCGGCGCGGAACTGGGTGGCGTCGCCGGTCTTTTCCTCCGTGGGATACAGGCTGATCGCCGCCGCATACAGTGCCGCGCAGGTCACCAGGTCCTGCTTCCAGGTGATTTCGTTGGGGGCGTGGGCCTGGCTCTCCGCGCCGGGACCGAAGCCCACGCAGGGGATGCCGTAGCGGCCCTGTATGGCCACGCCGTTGGTAGAGAAAGTCCACTTGTCCGTCAGGGGCCGCCCCCTGCGGGTGGCCATTGAGCTGGGCGCGCCGATACGCTCATCCCCGAACAGGGCCACGTGGGCGTCCACCAGCGCCTTCACGTGGGCGGCGTCCTCCCGGTTGATCCAGGTCGGGAAGTAGGCCTCGGTCCCGTAGACCTCGCCAGTCCAGGAGGGCCTGTCGTACATATACATGGACACCTGGACGTCCTCGCCATACTTCTTCACGGCGGGCAGGTTGCGAATCTCATCCAGGCAGCTCTCCCAGGTCTCGCCGGCGGTCATGCGCCGGTCGACGGATATCGAACAGGAATCAGCCACAGCGCAGCGGCTGGGGGAGGTAAAATAGATCTGGGACACGGTGCAACTGCCCCGGCCCAGGAAGCGGGCGTCCTCGTAGTGATCGGGATTGTATTTCGGATCGAGCATCTTCACCAGGCCCCGTATGCCAGTACTCTCCTCGCAGCCGTTGTTGTTCAGGGCACGGATGTCCTGCAATATGTCGGCCATCTTGTAGATGGCGTTGTCGCCCCGCTCGGGAGCGCTGCCATGGCAGGACACGCCCCGCACGTCCACGCGTATCTCCATGCGCCCCCGCTGGCCGCGGTAGACGCCGCCGTCGGTGGGCTCGGTGGAGATGACGAACTCAGGCCGTATGCCGTCCTTGTTGACGATGTACTGCCAGCACATGCCGTCGCAGTCCTCCTCCTGGACGGAGCCCACCACCATGATCCTGTAGCCCTCGGGAATCAGCCCCAGGTCCTTCATGATCCTGACGCCGTAGACCGCGCTGGCGAGGCCGCCCTCCTGGTCGGAGGCCCCGCGGCCGTAGATGATCTCGTCGGTCTCGTAGCCCTCATAGGGGTCGTGCGTCCAGTTTTCCCGGTTGCCGATGCCCACGGTGTCCACGTGGGAGTCGATGGCGATGATCTTCCCGCCCTCGCCCATCCAGCCGATCACGTTGCCCAGGCCGTCCACCTCGACCCTGTCATAGCCCAGCCGCTCCATCTCGGCTTTGATGCAGGCGATGACCTCTTTCTCTTCGCAGCTCTCGCTGGGATAGGATATCATTTTACGCAGGAAGCGGACCATATCGTCTTTATAGCCCTCCGCGGCGGCTCTGATCGCGGAATAATCCAGTGCCATAGGCATTTGCTCCTTTCAGTGATATGAGATAGTATGGGCGCGGCCAAGGGGGCGCCATCGCTCATGCTTCGGGCGTGGGGTACGCCCCGCCCCAGACAATTCTCCGGTAATTCTCCGGGTCGGTATTGCCCTCGGTGGAGAACAGCAGCACGCGGCTGTCTGCGCCGAGCCCCAGGGCTTCCTTCAATTCGCCATAGGCCGGATCCGTCATCAGCGCGTCGATCACGCCCATGCCCACGGCCCCGGATTCACCGCTGACGACAGCGGGGTCCCCCGTCATCGGCGCGGCCAGCATCCGCATGCCCCGGGCGCTGACCCAGTCGGGGCAGGCCAGGAAGGCGTCGGCGTGGTTGCGCAATATATCCCAACCCAGCAGGTTGGGCTCGCCGCAGGCCAGCCCGGCCATGATGGTGGGCATATCGCCGTCAACGATGGCGGGACTGCCATCCCGCTGGCAGGCGCCGAGGTACAGGCAAGCCGCCGACTCGGCCTCGATGATGACGAACTTCGGCGGGGCCTCCGGGTACAGGTTGGCGTAGTAGCCCACCACCGCCGAGGCCATGCAGCCCACGCCCGCCTGCAAAAACACATGGGTGGGGCGCCCGGCCAGCTGTCCTGCGGCCTCCTGGGCCATGCAGCCGTAGCCCTGCATGATCCAGGAGGGGATCAGCTCATAGCCCTCCCAGGCGGTATCCTGCATCACCACGCCGTGCTCGGTGTTCGCAGCCTCCCGAGCCGCCAGGCGCACACAGTCGTCGTAGTTCATATCCTCGATGGTGACCTTCGCGCCCTCCTTCGCGATGTTGTCGAAGCGCACCTTCGCGCTGCCCTTGGGCATGTGCACCACGGCCCGCTGCCCCAGCTGCCTGGCCGCCCAGGCCACGCCCCGGCCATGGTTGCCGTCGGTGGCGGTGAAGAAGGTGGCCTGGCCGAAGTCCCGGCGCAGCCTGTCGCCGGTGAGGTAGTCGTAGGTCATGGCCTCGATTGCCTGATTGGTCTGCTCGGCGATATACCGCGCCATGGCGAAGGCCCCGCCCAGCACCTTGAAGGCGTTCAGCCCGAAGCGATAGCTCTCGTCCTTGACGAACAGTCCACCCAGCCCAAGCCGCCCGGCCATATTGTCCAGCCGCGCCAGCGGCGTGACGGCGTACTGGGGAAAGGTTTTGAAAAACGCCCGGGCCTGGTCCACGTTGGCCTTTGACATCAGTGTCAGATACCGGTCGTCGCTCTTGGGCATGGTGTTCAGCGTCCATTGGATCTGGTTCATGGTGACCTCCTTGTCATCGGTACAGCAGCCAGGGATAGCGATCCCTCACGGCCATCATCATCCCCCCGATCTGCGTGGGGAAGCCCTCGTCCTCCGGGTCCACCTCGCGGCAGGCGCCCCCCCAGCGCAGCAGGAAGCGCCCGGTTTCGGGCAGGAAGGTGAAGCCGGCGTTTCGGCTGTTCTCCAGTGCCTCCCGGTCCGTGAACAGGGTGAACTTTTCCAGGTATGGCACCTGCTTCTCCGGGCAGAAGGACGCGCAATTGCCGCATTCGTTGCACAGGCCGTCCATGTGCAGCAGCAGGTGCGAGCCGTCCACGTCAATGACCACGTTCGCCCGGTTGGGGCAGACGGAGACGCAGATGCCGCAGGCTTTGCAGCGGGCCGCCTTTGTCAAAAGCCTGGCCTTCAGCAGTGCGCGGTGCGGCGTGGGGGTTTTTCGCGCCGGGGTGCACAGGGTTTGGATCAGGTTATCGAGCAAGGCGCGCTGGCCAATCGCCTTGGCGGCCTTTGCGGCCTCCAGCGCCGAGGCCATGGCCTCCAGCTTGCCGTAGCCGCCGGGCTTCAGCAGCTCGGTGCAGACCGTGACGGGGAAAAGGTTCAATCCCCGCAGCACCACGATGTTCTTCGCGTTCGCGCCGCCGCAGTAGGACATGGGCAGCGCATTGCCGAAATCCATCCGCAGCCGCGCCGCGACCCGCAGGCTCAGCGGCAGCAGCGCCCGCCCGCTCATATAGATGTTTTTTTCGGGCAGCTCGCCGTGATTCGCCCTTACGGCGAAGGTGTTGGTCAGCTTGAGGCCAAAGAACAGTCCCAGCTCCCCGGCCCTTTTCTGGAGGCGGCGCAGCATCGGCACGGCGTCGTCGTATTGCAGGTCGTTCTCGAAGCCCTCCTGCCCGAAGCTCAGGTAATGGAAGCCCAGCGCGTTCAGCGTCCTGCGGGCGTAATCGAAACCCACCAGCGTGGGGTTGCACTTGAGCATCAGGTGCAGCCCCTTGTTCTCCAGCAGGTGCAGCGCGATCCGCTCGGTGTCTTCGGCGGGGCAGCCGTGCATGGTGGAGATGGTCACGTTGTTGCAGGGGTTGGGGGAGATGGCATTGATGTCCTCCGGGGTAAAGCGGTTGAAATCGCCCACGCGGCGCGCCAGCACGGCCAGGCAGTCCCGAAACACGTCGGTCCTGGAAGCGTCCTTCATGTCGTCCAGGAAGCCGTCGATCTTCGGGCTGGTTATGCCCGCCAGGTCGTAGCCCACGCTCATGCAGAACACGAAGCCGTCCGGGCGGCCCAGTCCCAGCTCCTTCGCCAGCACGTGCAGCAGCACCCAGGCCTTGATGTACTCGTCCCGGGCCTGGAGCACTGTCAGCTCGGTGGACCACTCGCAGTTGTAGCCCTCGTCCTCGGCCAGTATGCAGGGCTTGGAGACGTGTAGATCCTCGCCGTCGATCACCTGCACCGTCTTCAGCTCAAACACCCTGCCCCCGCACAGGTAGGCCGTGACGATGTTCTGGGCCAGCTGGGTGTGGGGACCCGCGGCGGGGCCGACGGCGCTCTCGATGCTGCGGCCCATGAAGGGCTCGCCGGCCCCCTCCGGGGGGCGCCAGAACTTTTTGACGCCGAAGATGCTGCCTTGCGCCCGGTATTCCCCGAACACCCAGTCCAGCAGCGCCTCAAAGGGTATGGGTTGCATCCTGTCGCTCATGGGGGACCTCCTTTTGTTCTATTGCAGAGCGCCCCAAAGCGCCTTCGCCTGCTCCAGCGCCCAGGCGTTGATGCGTGCCTCGTCGATGTCCACGAAGGTCCGGTCGCGGTAAAGCACCCGGCCGTTGACGATCGTGGTACGGCAGCTGCGGCCCATCATGCCGAAGAGTATATGACCGTCGGCATTCTCCGACGAGAAGGGGGTGAAGGCGGGGCAGTCCATGACCGCCACGTCCGCCGCCGCGCCGGGCTTGAGCACGCCAAGGGGCTTTTTGAAGTATTTCGCGGCGATCTGCCGGTTGTTGTCGAACAGCGCAGCCATCGCCTCGTTCCAGCCCACATTGGGCAGCGCGGCGTTGTGACGCTGGATCAGCAGGAACACCTTCAGGCTCTCCAGCATGTCGTGGGTGTAGGCGTCGGTGCCCAGCCCCACGGTGATCCCCTTTGCCATCATTTGCAGCACGGGGGCGCAGCCCACGGCGTTGCCCATGTTGGATTCGGGGTTGTTGACAACCATGGTTCCGGTCTCACGAAGGATGTCCATCTCGGCAGGGCTGACGTGGATGCAGTGGCCCAGCAGGGTCTTTGACCCCAGTATGCCGTTGTACAGCAGCCGGTTCACCGGGCGGCAGCCGTAGTTGCGCAGGCTGTCGTATACGTCGTTCATGCCCTCCGCCACGTGGATGTGGAAGCCGGTCATGCCATCATTCGCCTTGACCATCTTTTCGAAGGTTTTGTCGGAGATGGTGAACAGCGCGTGCCCGCCGAACATGGCCCGGATCATGTCGTCGTCTTCATCCCTCGCCCAGCGGGCGAATTCAGCGTTTTCCCGGATGCTCTGCTCGCACTTCCCGGCCCCGTCCCGCTCCGACACCTCGTAGCACAGGCAAGCCCGCACGCCCAGCGCCTTCGCCACGTCCTTTATGGCGAACAGGCTGCCGGGAATTTCGCAGAAGGAGGCATGGTGGTCGAAGATCGTGGTGACGCCGTTGCGGATGCACTCCAGCAGCGTGGCATATGCACTGGCCCGGGTCATGTCCAGGGTCAGGTGGCGGTCGATGTTCCACCATGTGCCCTCCAGTATCTCCAGGAAATTTGTGGGGTTGTTGCCCGGGATAGAGAGCCCCCGGGCCAGCCCCGAATAGATGTGGGTGTGGGCGTTAATCAGCCCGGGCATGATGACGCCGCCGTGGGCGTCGATGCATTCGGCATCCGGATAGCGCGCCGCCAGCGCTTTGCGTTCACCCACTTCGAGGATAGAATCGCCCTCGACGACCACCGCCCCGTCGGGGAGGTAGGGTTTGCCCGGGTCGCGGGTCAACACCCGCCCGTTTGTGATTAAAAGCATAGACGTACTCCTGTTTGGGGTGAAGGTTCTTTTTTTTAATTCTGATTTGTCGCGGGCTTACGCCCGCTTGAAGGGGGACAGGTCCCCCTTCAATACATCCCCCTCAGATTTGCCTGAAATCGCAAGCGATTTCCGG
>ONJE01000044.1 GCA_900318045.1 uncultured Eubacteriales bacterium | reverse complement strand
CCATTCCTGTTCCCTGTTCCCTGTTCCCTTTCTACTACCCTTGGCGATTCCGCCAACGCCTCGACAAATCAGAATTCCCGTGTGACGCTTCTGTGACGGACATAGTGCTATACTGTCCCTGCAAGCAAGGGAAATACGCGGCGGGCAAGGTCCGCGACCCCGGGGCTTGCCGAACCAGAATTGCCCAACAAAAGTCCATGTGTTATGCACATTTGCGGCCGGAAATAGGGTATAATGGTTCATTGAAAGCAATATATGACCGTAAAGGAGGCAATTATCATGAATAACAACGAGATCAAGGGCATCAATGAATTGAATGAGCAGGAACTGGAAGAGGTCGCGGGCGGCAGGAGCAGCTCGGGCCGTCGTGTGAAGGCCGTCAGCGGCGACAGCTACGTGCGCAAGCATCCTGACAAGGACGCACCGGATTACGGCGTGCTGTACAGGGGCGATTCCGCGCCCTACCTGGAGGAAAAGCGCTGGGACGACCGCGATGTGGTCTGGTACAAGGTCAACTTCCACGGCCACAAGGGCTGGGTTTCCTCCCGCTACACCAAGATCATCGGCTGATCGCAACGCGAAAGCGACATACACGGGCCGCCCGGAATGGGCGGCTTTTTTCGCCTTTTTTCGTTGGAGAATCATGGCAGATGCCGGGGGATGTAATACTTCTGTCGTTAGTATGTCAAAACATATTCACGGTTATATTTCGGAAAGTCATAACATATTACAATTTTATAAATATTATGACTTTTACAGAGACGTATTGACCTCGGGGCCAAAATTTGCTATAATTCATACACCAATGAGGGACGCGTAGGGTTTTCCTGCGCGGGGGCATCGGAGACGCATTGCCTGGTATTGGTGCCACAGACCGCGGAGTTGCGGCAACGAATACCGGCTGGCCCGTGCCCACAGTTCAAGATTATTTAGGAGGGAAATTTTCATGAAGAAACTCGTCGCTGCGCTGCTCGTTCTCACGATGGTGCTGGCTCTCACCGGCTCCGCCATGGCGGGCTGCAAGTTCTCCATCCATCAGTATGTGAAGTTCAACAAGAACGCCTACGCCTACACCGAGCCCAAGAACAGCAAGAAGACCAATGATCCCGCGACCATCATCAGCAAGGGCTCCATCGGCTGTGTTGAGGGTGTTTCCGGTGATTGGGTTCGCTTCTCCAATGGTGGCGTTGGCCTGTCCAAGCCCCTGTACAGGGATGCTGCCGGCAACTTCGTGTACTTCAAGGATGAAGGCGCCTATCGCATCTCCGACAATTGCTACAAGCATGTGAAGGCTACCGCCAAGGTGTGGCTGCACTATACTCCCAGCCTGAGCAACAGCTACGGCAAGGCTCTGGTGAAGGACCAGAAGGTCAAGTATCGTCGCGCTTGGTCTTTGGATGAGCGCCTCGTGCCCTTCTATGGCGTGCGCTACAACGGCAAGTGCCTGTGGGTGTCCTCCCTGTACACCAAGCTCGTCAAGTAATACATAGCGATTGAGCTTTCGCAGAGGCAATGGTTTCAGCGGAGCGTGAGCGCTTCATACTGAAGCCGGAGCAGACTCCTTAGGTTCATGGGTTTCCAATCCCACCTTAACGGACGTTCCCGCCGGTCCCCATGAAGGGGGTCGGCGGGGCGGACGGGATTATCGGCCGGTTCCGCGGACTGTCGGGTCTGTGGCGCGGATTGAAACCTTCAAGCCAGGGGCTGCCTCAGACGATATGAAAGTGTCGTTTGAGGCAGCCCCTGCGTTGTATATGGATTCACGCAAAAACGGAGGGAACTGTTTTCGTTCCCTCCATTTTTGCATTTTCGCTATTTCACATAGAAGCTGCAGCAGCCCTGGGAGAGCGCCTGGACGATGTAGGCGAAGGTCTACTGCTTCTCCCTGGCCTGTTCAAGGGCTTGCTGGCGCTTCATCTGCGCATCGACGTTGTTGATGCCAACCACGATGCTGCCGCTGTCCGGATCGCCCAGCGCCGTGGCCTTCAGGCTGACATAGATGGGATTGCCATCCAACACCAGCCGGTAGGTGAGGGTGAACGCGCCGCTTTCCCGGATCGTGCGCAGTACGTTTTCCTTTGTGAAGCCGTCCAGCATCATGTGTTGGTCGTCCGGGTATACCACGCGCAGTATGTTTCTGCGGCTGAGGCTGAAGAAATCCTCGCCTTCCTTTTCTATGCCAAGGCTCGCGTAGGCGTTGTGAGAAGTGAATTCGGTGAAACGATCCGTGCGGGTATCCACGTAGTAGATGCTGAAATAGTCGGCGGCAAGCGCCTGAGCCAGCCGGGCAAAGGTCAGCCGGTTCCCGACACGCAGCATCGGTGTTGGGTCCGCAAGCCAGGGCTGGGGCTGTTCGCCCGTTTCGGGGTTGCCCTTCAACAGCTTGGCCTTCTCCTCGATAAAGCGCCCGAATTCCTCCGGAGGAACGGGCTTCGAGAAGTAGTAGCCCTGCACATAGTCACAGCCCATGATCCTCAGGGCCTCCATCTGTTCCCGGGTCTCCACGCCCTCAGCGATGGTCGGCACGCCCAGGTATTCCGCGATGTCGATGATCAGCTCGATCATGCGGGTATCGCCATTGCCGGAGAAGGCGTTGCGCACAAAGGTCATGTCCAGTTTCAGGGCGTCCAGAGGCAGGTGGGAGATCATGCCCAGCGACGAATAGCCGGTGCCGAAATCGTCCATCTCCACCCGCAGGCCCAGCGTGCGCAGGGTCTGTACCGTGGAGATAATCAGCTTTTCGTTGTCGGTGTAGGCCGACTCGGTGATCTCGGGGATCAGCTCCGTCGGGGCGAGGTCGTTGGTTTTCAGCAGCGCTTCGAAGGTGTGGGCAATCCGGGGGTCGAACATGTCAACCCGGGATACGTTCACTGAGATGGGGATGGAAAGCCCATAGCGCTGCTTCCAATCCCGCACCTGGGCAGCGGCCTGGGCCCAAACGTAGTGGTCCAGGCGCTGGATCATGCCGTTCTCCTCAAACAGAGGGATGAATACCCCGGGGCTGACCAGCCCCAGCTTGGGGTGCTGCCAGCGAATCAGCGCCTCGGCGCTTGCCAGTATCGGCATGTCGGGGCGGATGTCGTATTTGGGCTGGTAGTATACCTTGAACTGGCCCTCGCTGATGGCCTGGTCGAAATCCTCCGTCAGCTGTTCGGCGAACAGCTCCGCCTTGTGCAGCTTGTCGTCGTACACCGCGATGTTTTGGGTGTAGTTGCTGCGGATGGTGTCGGCGGCAGCGCAGGCCCGGTCGAAGCGCTGCTCAATTTCGAGGGATTTGTCCGCACAGGGATAGACGCCCATGCGCAGGCGCACGTGGTTCACGGTGTCCTCATCGTCGGCCAGGGTAGCGGACAGGCGTTCGAACAGCTCGGCGCAGTCGTCACCGTGGGGGCGGTAGAGCAGGAAGGTGTCGGCCTCCCGGCGGCAAGCCATGCCCCCGGACGCCTGGGCCAGTGTGTGAAGGGCGTTGCCCAACCGGCGCAAAAGCTGGTCGGCGCTGGCTCTGCCGTAGCGTTCGTTGATGATGTGGAAGCGGTAGATGTCCACCACAATGGCGTCCATGTCCATGCCCTTGTGGTGCTTGTCGAAGCTGGCAATGTAATTGTAGAAGTATTCCCGGTTGTAAAGGCCGGTCAGCACATCGCGCTCGGTGGAACGAATGATCTGGCGATCCTCGGACAGCTCGATGATACGGCGGATGCGGGCCAGTATCACGCTGCGGGAGGGATAGGGCTTGGGAATGAAGTCAAAGGCGCCGAGCTCCAGGCTGGCCACCTCCGCCTCGTGGTCCGATGTCATCACGATCACGGGGATGCGTGTCAGCTCGGGCGATTCCCTCAGCTGGCGCAGTACCGTCATGCCGGACATCACCGGCATCAGCAGGTCCAGCAGGATCAGCGAGATCACGTCCGACCCCTTTTCCAGCAGGTCCAATGCCTCCTGGCCGTTGGCAGCGTAGAGCACCCGGTAGTCGTCTTCCAGCGTCGCGCCGAGTATTTCCCGGTTGACCAGCTCGTCGTCGACGACCAGTATGGTCTGCTTCTTCGGCAAGTTGATCTGCGTATGCATATCGGACATGGTACGCCTCCTTGTATATCAGAACCCCTGTAATTATACTGTAATAATATATCATAAACAGTTAGCTTTATCAACAGGGAAGTGCGGCTTTTTTGAAGGCTTGTGTTTTATAAAAATAAAAAACATAAAACAACCATAGCATTAACGCGCTAAAGATATGATAATATATAAATCGAAGCCATTGACAGAACCGCATTGTCGGTGCGCGGTGACGCAAGTGTGACGCTTGGCGTGGTATACTGGTCGTGCAGGCTGGCAGAGGGCCATACCTCTGTCCGACCGCGGATAATAGAAAACGTCAAAAGGCGGCGCAGACCGCATAGAATGACCGACTTGAACGTGGAGGAGTACCGATATGAAAAAGATCGTCCGTGTGCTGGCGACGCTGCTGGCACTGATCCTGGCGATGAGCGGGATGGCCACGACCGCCCTGGCCGACGCCGTAACGCAAACCGCCCAACCCCCGCTGACGCTGGAAGCCATCGACAAGCTGAATGGCGGCGCGGCGAAAGTGTACACCCGCGACGACCGTGTGACCTTTGTGGATGGAACCTGTACCGACGGCCCGGTCACCAGCATGACCGACGCGGCAAGCGTGGTGAGCGCCATGATCCCCCTGATGGGCGGCGACGCGCGGACTCGGTTCGAGCCCTGGCGCACCCTCACCGATACCAGCGGCAACCGTTACTATGTGTTCCAGCAGATGTATGCCGGTGTCACGGTGTCCGGCGGCGCGGTAAAGGTCGTCACCGACCGGGACGGCCGGATGCTGGGCCTGGTATGCAGCGTGGAAACCGAGCTCCCCGAGGCGGGAAACACCGAGGGTATTACCGCTGAACAGGCCGAGGCGCTGGTGATTGCCCATGCGCAGGAGGCCCAAAACCAGACTCTCGAGGTGCTGGAGGGCCATACCGACAAGATCGTACTGCCCGTGAACCTTGAGATCGATATGGAATCCGAGGAGGAGAAGGAAGAGAGCCGCTTCGTGTGGGTGGTTTATACCAACAACCCCTCCGCCCGGCTGTCCAGAGGCTCCGAGCTGCCCTACCTGGCCCACTATGTGGACCTGGGCGGCGAATACCTGTACAGCCTGCCCACGGTTATCCCCGGCGACGAGGCAGGCGCTTCCGGCTACAATGCCGCCTATGTATTTGAATTCATGGAGCCGGTGGATTACACCGGCACGGTGACCCTGGCCGACGGCAGCGAGCGTGAAATCAGCCTCCAACTGATGCGGGACAGCCGCACCGGCATGGTCTACCTGGGCAACCTGGAGCGGCGCATCGCCGTGGCCGACTGCTACGAGTTTCTGTACAACAAGGGCCGTGTAGTGCTGGAGGCTTCCCGGGACAACACCGGCTGGGATGAGAACTGCCTGATGGCGCTGTACAACTACTGCCGGGCCTATGATTACTACAAGGAGATTGGCTGGATGGGCAGCGACGGCCTGGATACGCCGATACTGATCCTGAAGGACTTCTGCGATAAGGACCACAAGCCCATCGACAACGCCGCCTACGCCGGCAAGTACTACGGCTGGCAGCTGTTCCTGTCCAGCAGTGCCAATGACTTTTCCCAGTGCCTGGATGTGCTGGCCCACGAGTTCACCCACTGCGTGACCGGCTCAGTGATGACTTACAACGCCTACATGAACGACTACGGCGCCATCAACGAGGCCATGAGCGACATCCAGGGCAACATCTGCGACCTGATGTATCTGGACGAGGGCGAGGCGGAGGACCCCGATTGGCTGGTTGGCGAGGACATCGACTCTGCCATTCGCAGCATGAGCGATCCCCATCGCTACCAGCAGCCGGAGTACACATGGGACCTGCACTACGTGTCAGAGGTGAAATCTCCCACCGAGCTGAACGACCGCGGCGGCGTGCATGGCAATTCCTCGCTGCTGAATTACCTGGCCTGGCAGCTGTGCGCGAAGGGCGGCATGACGCTGGAGGAGGCCCGGGCTTACTGGTTCGCGGTGGATTGCTCGATGGTACCCGGCACCGATTATCCCCAGTTGGCCGAGTTGATGCCCTGGGTGCTGAAGAACCTGGGCCTGGCGAAATATGAAAACGCGCTGACGGCGGCCACCGACGCCACCCGCCTGCGCGTCGAGGAAATGCCCGAGGCCTTCGACGAAGATCGGGCGCTGCTGACGCTGACCCTGCCCGACACCGAGCAGTTCACCGACGGCAACTGGGCGCTGGGCATCTTCAGCGTCAATGTGAACGGTCTGCTCCAGCGTGCCATCGACATCATCGACGGAGCGCCGGGCTATGAGAACGCCATGGACGAGCTGGCCCATGCCATCGATCCCGAAGCAGCGGCGACGGGCGATGATGTGATGAAGATGATCGACGACATGATCAATGCTTTCTTCGAGGAGACTGAGGTAAGCGAAATCGAGGAAAATCCGGAGAATGCAGACGAATCCGGGCCCGTAACTCCCCAATCCATCACCGATTCCGATCTTGTGAAATGGCTCAGGCAGTACTTCGGCGACCTGTTCTTCTCAGGCCTGGGGGCTGCCGGACAGGACGGTCGCACGGTGAGCATGGTTTGCCGCCCCGGTCTGACCGTTCCGGTGCTGTTGCGGCTGGAGTTCAAGCCCAATTCCATGCAGTTGAAGACCTCTGGCCTGGCGGTTTACATCGGCCACTGGATCGACCTGGGCGGCGTGGTCAGCGACCTTGTGGAACGGATCGATTCAGGCGCAGATCTCCTGGGTGAATCCGGGGATGACCTCAGCGACGAGATGCCGGACGAGCTGAGCGGCCTGCTGGATATGCTGAACGCTTACGTCGATAGCGATGAGGCTGAAGAGGAAGCGGAAGTGCCCGAGGAGACGATGGAGTCCCTCACGCTCGAAGAAGTGCGCGCCATGCTGGTGGATATCAGGGACAATGTGAACAGCTTTTCCTGGCTGCTGCGCATGTTCTTCTACGAGATCAAACCCGGCAAGATCTGCGTGCTCCGCCCGGATGGCCTGGAGCAGGTGATGGTGCTGGATGAGGAACATACGCCGGACCTGTTCGGGATGATAGAAGAAATGGAAGAAACGGAAACAAAGTGAGAAATCACCGATCGTGAAAAGGTTTGGGATTGCCCGAGGTGCGCCATGCCCCCGGCAATCCCGTTTCGGGTTTATAATCCCCGCATATCTGAAACCAAAGGAGAATAAAACGTGGCACCCATTATACTGATCGCCGTTTACACCGCGCTGGTGGCGCTGGCAGCGTTTTTGACCGACCTGCGCGTGCGACACTGGTCGCTCACCGCCAACAGGGCCTCCAAGCTGCGCCGGTTCTGGCTGACGCTTTTTATACTGCTGTCGCTGCTGCCGGTGGCGGGGGCCTTCCTGCCCAACAGCCCTGTCAAATTTGCCTTGCAAGCCGCGGGCAACATCTGGCTGGGCTTTTACCTGTATTTCGGCCTGCTGCTGCTGGTGTTGTTGGGGCTGGAGCAGCTGGTGCGCCGGATCAGCGGGGGTCGCGCGGCGAACCGCTGGCACGGCAGCATACTGTGCATCGCGCTGGCGGTGGCGCTGGTTGTGACCTGCTATGGCCTGGTCCATGCCCAGAACACGGTGGTGGAGCGCTACGACATCGAGGTGGACAAGCCTGGCGAGGACATGAAGATGGTGCTGATCGGCGATTTGCACCTGAGCGTCAATTCCCGGCTGGCGACCACGAAGCGCATGGTGGAGCTGATCAACGCCGAACATCCCGACGTGGTGGTGATCGCCGGCGATATCTTCACCAGCAGCTACGAGGGGCTTTCCCATCCCGAGCAGTATGCCGAAGCCCTGCGGGGCCTGCAGTCGAAGTACGGCGTGTACGCGGTGTATGGCAACCACGACGTGGAGGAGACGCTGTTCGGCGGCTTCCCGATTTCGCCCATCAGCCAGGCCTTCCGCACGACCCGTATGGAGGACTTCTTCAAGGATTGCGGTTTTACTGTGCTGTATGATCAGGTGGTGGACATCAACGGCGTGCAGCTGGCGGGACGCGTGGACGGCGAGAAGGCGGGGGATGGCACTGCCAGCCGTATGTCGCCCGGGCAGCTTTTGGCGGGCGTGGACAGGGCAAGGCCTGTGGTGGTGCTGGAGCACGAGCCCAAGGAATTCCAGGCGCTGAAGGAGGCGGGCGCGGACGTGGCCCTCGCCGGCCATACCCACGCGGGCCAGGTGTTCCCCGGCAACCTGGTGGTGCCCTTCTTCAACGAAAACGCCTGGGGCTACGCCAAGGTGCACGGGCTGGACACCGTTGTCACCGCCGGCGTGGGCTACTATGGCCCGCCGATGCGCGTGGGTACCAACAGCGAGGTGTCCGTCGTCAATTTGAAATTCAAAGGATAGGGGATATAAAACCCAATGTCAGACCTGAAGACCATAAAACAGCGCGCGAGGGGCGTCGTCAAGCGCCATTACGTGTTGGTGACGCTGTTGTGCGCGATTTCCATATTCGTGGGTACAGAGTTCAACAATGTGGTGAACAATGCCCAGACGTGGTATGAATTCCTCCGGGGCCGACAGATCCAGGTGGCCCTGGAGGGCATCGGCAGCGACCGAAGTGTTTGGCGCAAGATTGCCAGCGACCTGATCGAGGATAATATCGAGGCCGGGAACATCGAGGCCAAGGAACGCATGAAGCTCCTGAAGGAGGCAACCAGCGGCAAGTCGATCCTGGGGCACCAGAGGGGCGTTTTGGCAACGATAGTGAACAACATCAGCTCCGGATACCTGTTGGCAATGATTACCACGGCGGTGCACAGCGCGATCCACTCAAAGCAGTTTTTTTCACTGCTCCTGGTGGTGTTGGGATTGCTGGTATACCTGGCGGTTTGGGCTTATCTGCGCAACGCCTACAAGGCCGTGCTGCGCCGGGGAATGCTGGAGGCGCGCAGCTATGAGATCGTGCCGACGGGTCACCTGCTGCACATGAAGCTTGTGAAGCGCTGGACCCGGGCCGCGCTGACGCTGCTGCTTCATGCGGTCTATGAATCGCTGTGGGATCTGACCATCGTGGGCGGCATCATCAAGCACTATTCATATTTTCTGGTGCCCTTCATCGTGGCCGAGAACCCGGATATTGCCCCAAAGGAGGCCATCATACTGTCCCGACGGATGATGAACGGCCACAAGTGGGAGTGCTTCAAGCTGGAGCTGTCCTTCCTGGGTTGGTTCGCGTTGGGCTTTGTGACCTTTGGCGCGGTGGACGTGCTCTGGGGCGTGCCCTATCGCGTGGCCAGCTATGCCGAGTACTACGCGGCACTGCGCCAGGAGGCCAAGGCCAGCGGCATCGAAGGCGTGGCGCAGTTGAACGACGATTGCCTGTACGTCCATGCGGACGAGGCGATACTGCGCGAACGCTATGCCGACATCGCCAGGAACGAGAAGCTCATCATGGAGGACATCGTGGAGCTGCCCCCCAGGAAGCGCTTCTTCGCGAAGAATTTCGGCATATGGACGGGAACCCTCGCAGAAAAAAAGGTCTACGGCCGGCAGGCGGGGCTGCGCCACCAGACCCAGGTGGAGCGCCTGGAGATGAACGGCAAGGCCTACCCGCGGCGCATGAACCCGCTTTGGAACAAGGCGCAGTCCAGCATCGCGGGGCACATCAGCTACCTGAACCCCTGCACGATCTGGACGCTGGTGGTGGTGTTCTTCGCCTTCTGCTTTGTGGGCTGGGTTTGGGAGGTGGCCCTGAACCTGATCCGCTTCGGCCAATTCTCCAACCGCGGCATGCTGCACGGGCCTTGGCTGCCCATCTATGGCTCGGGCGTGGTGATGATCGCCGTGCTTCTGAACCGGTTCCGCTCCCGGCCCGCGCTGGAGGCGGCGGCCATCGTGGTGCTCTGCGGCTTCGTGGAGTTCATGACATCCTACATCACCGAGCTGATCACCGGCCTTCGCTGGTGGGATTATACCGGCTATTTCCTGAATCTGAACGGCCGGATCTGCGGTGAAGGTTTGGCAGTGTTCATGCTGGGCGGCATGATGGCGGTCTACCTGTTTGTGCCCATCATCGACAATATGACGATGCGGGTCAAGCCGAAGCTGTTGGTGGGCGTGTGCGTGGCGCTGCTGCTGTGCTTCACCGCGGACATGGTCTACTCCTTCATCAACCCGAACAAGGGCGATGGCGTCACCAACGAATTGGATATGATCAAAATCACCGCTCCGGCGGAAAATAACGCGAATACATCAGGCACTGTTCAGAAATGATTTGAACATTCTACTAGTCTAAATCTCCGTATGCTGCGTTGTCGTCGGTCAACGATGCCCCGCATCGCCTTGCATATGAAGATTTATACTGCGCATAATTGTTCAACTCATTTCTTCACAGCGCCTTACAGCAATAGAACAGGAGGTCAGATCGATGAAATCGGATGTCTTTATGCTCAACAGCGACGCCGGGCGCATGGCGGCAGCCCGCTATGCCACGGAGGATTTTGCCCACAGCATCAGCCTGGAGCGGCACGAAGCATTGCAGCTGGAATTGTTGACCGAGGAGACTTTGGGCATGGTCAAGGCCCTTGTGGATGACTTCTACGGCCAGCTGTGGTACGAAAACGAGGGCAAGCGCTGTGAGATTCACCTGCAAGCCACGGCAAACGTGAACGCCGATCAGCGTGAAGAACTGCTCTCCATGTCCACCTCGGGCAGGAACGCCGCTGCGAAGGGCTTTATGGCCATGCTGAAGGATGTGATATCCGGCGCTGTGCACAGCTTTGGCCGGTCTATGAATGACTATGGCCGCGAAGTGGCTCGCTATGGCATGGTCAATCCCGCGCATGCCGGCGGCTTTGCCGTGGACGCCATGGTGCCCATCTGGACGCTGCAAACCTATCGCGAGGATCTTGATATCAACCGGCTCAGTGACGAGAGCGCCGGGGAGGCCTGGGACGAGCTGGAAAAATCCATCGTGGGCAAGCTGGCAGACGACATCATCGTTGGCGTCAAGGGCGACTGCATCGAGATGGTGATCGTCAAGGATTTTGGCAAGTGACGGGCTGCATGGGCCTGCCAATCGTTGACGGGTATGGCGGCTGAAAGCCGCCTTCCCAGGCTGCCGCTGCCGGTATCTAAAAAAGGGCTTCCCTTCAAAGGGGAAGCCTTTTTGGGAATGCTTCCTGTTTATCGCCCTACCACCCCAGGTTATCCACCAAAATATATCCCACCGTGCCGTTATAGGTGCAACAGGCAAAGCGGTCGTTGACGTAGTAGCAATTCGTGACCTTCATTCCCTTGGGCACCTTGTACAGGCGATAGGACGAGGTATCGGGCAGCTCCCGCAGGGAGGCCCACGAGCAGTTGACGATCCAGGCGTCGCCGATCCAGCTGCTGTCGTAGTTCGCGCTGCCGCCGCCGGACACCCAGCTCAGGTTCTTCGTCTGGATGTAGCCCTCCACGCCGTTATAGATGCAGTAGCAGAACTTGTCGTCGTGGTAGAACACGTTGGTCACGATCTCGCCCAGGGGCACCCGCATCAGCAGGTTGCCGCCGGTGCTGGGGTAATCCCGAAGCGAGGCGTAGGCCAGGCAGTTGGTGACCTGCATGTTGCCCATGTAGCTGTCCTCCCGGTACTCGTAGCCGATGGGCCCGTAGATGAAGGACAGGTTGCTGTTGAGTATGTAGCCGCCCACGCCGTTGTATTCGCAGTAGGTGAAGCGGTCGTCCTGGTAGTAGCAGTTGATGACCACCGCCCCCAGGGGCACCTTCGCCAAGCGCGCGCTGGTGGAATCCGGGTAGCTGCGCAGGGAAGCCCAGGAAGCGCAGTTGACGATCTCCATCGCGCCGATCAGGTTGTCGTAGCTCCCGGCGTAATTTGTGTAGGCCTGGGCCTGTGCCGCGCCTGCCCCCAGCAGCGCCAGTGCCAGCATCAATGCGACCGTGATGCAAATCCTTCTCATCGTATCAACCTCCTTGAAATCTGTCTGCGTTCTGACTCTATATTAAATTAATATTGCGTGAAAGTCAATGCTTGATCGACGTTTTTCCTTGTAATTAAGCTCGCAATCCGGTACAATGGTGCCATCAGAAAATATCAGGCGCTGCGAAGAAATGAGTTGAACAATTATGCGCAGTATATCTTCATATGCAAGGCGGAGGAGGGAGGCGATGCGGGGCATCGTTGACCGACGACAACGCAGCATATGGTGATTTAGACAAGCAGAATGTTCAAATCATTTCTGAACAGTGCCTTACAGGGGAGGATACGACCATGCGCTTTCGCAAGACCATCAACCTGTTCAAGGGATTGAAGATGAACGTTTCCAAGTCCGGCGTCAGCTTCACCGTGGGTCCCGGCAAGGGCATATCGGCCAATGTGGGCCGGGAAGGGGTGTTTTTGAACACCGGCATCCCGGGCACGGGGCTGTACGACCGGAAAAAGCTGGTGGACTTCAACGGCAGCGGGAAGCCGGCGGCCACAGCTGCCAAGGCAGCGCCGGCGGCCAGCCGGACGGACCCCGCCGTTGAGGCGGAGCTGGCCCAGGCCGAGGCCCTCACCGAGGCCTTTGTGAATATCGGCGCGTTGGCCCGCGACCTGCCCCGGGACTGGTCGGAGCAGGAGCTGGCCATGCCCCCGTCGGATGAGGCCGTGGAGGCGTCCATCGGGGATTGGCTGTCCCAGCTGTCCCTGCCCATCGACTTCAAGGTCAGCTATGAATATACCGATGGCGTGCTGATGGCGGACATGGACCTGCCGGAGATCGAGCACCTGCCCACCGTGAAGGCGCGGCAGCTGGCCTCGGGGCAGGTCAAGGAGGCCGCCAAGAGCCAGAAGGAGCTGAAAGCAGAGTATGCCCACTGTGTGTTCGGCCTGGGCATGTTCTGTGCCAGCCACTTCTACTGCGTCACGCCCCACATGGAGAAGATACTGCTGTCGGCCTACACCCAGCGCCGCAACAGCAAGGGGGATGTGGAGGATGCCTATATCTACTCCGTCATCTTCGAGCGCGAGGGCTTCGAGCAGCCCGGCTACCAGCAGACCGACCCTGAAGCCTTCATCTGCCGGTTCAAGAACCGCATGAACAAGCTGGCCGACGGCACGCTCAAGAAGATCGAGCCCTTTGGCCCTGAGGCGCTTGAAGCGCAGGGTTGAGACTGTAGCGGCAGCGATCGCGCCGCCATTATGGCGGCCTGGGGGCTTCTGCAGCGTTGTTGAAGGCATAATATATTATTTTTTACCGCATCCATCCCTTCATAACTTTTCATTGATTGACGCAGGCGGAAATGCGGTGATACAATAGCAGCGTAAATTTATACGACATTGAATGGGGAGGTACATTATGCAGCAGGATATGATCGTCATTCTGGATCTCGGCAGTTCCCGGAACACCCTGATCGCCCGGGATATTCGCGCCCTGGGCGTGTATACGGAGATTCATCCCCATGATATTACCGCGGCCCAGCTGGCTGCGCTGCCAAATGTGAAGGGCATCATACTCAACGGCGGCGAAAACCGCATGGTGGACGGCGTGGCCATCGACGCCTCGGATGCCGTGTACGGCGCGGGCGTGCCGATGCTGGCGGTGGACCATGCGGCGAAGAAGGCCGACGTGACCCTGGACCACTGGCCTGAGGGCGAAGGTCCCCGCCGCGAGGCGCTGCGCAGCTTTGTGTTCGACACCTGTAAGGCCCAGGCCAACTGGAACATGGACAACTTCATCGCCGACCAAATCGAGCTGATCAGGAAACAGGTGGGGAACAAGAAGGTGCTGCTGGCCTTGTCCGGCGGCGTGGATTCCTCTGTGGTGGCGGCGCTGCTGATCCGCGCCATCGGCGACCAGCTGACTTGCGTGCACGTGAACCACGGCCTGCTGCGCAAGGGCGAGCCCGAACAGGTGGTTGAGGTTTTCCGCAACCAGTTGGGTGCGAACCTGATCTATGTGGACGCGGTGGACCGCTTCCTGGACAAGCTGGCGGGCATCAGCGACCCCGAGCAGAAGCGCAAGATCATCGGCGCTGAGTTCATTCGCGTGTTTGAGGAGGAAGCCCGCAAACTGGACGGCATTGGGTTCCTGGGCCAGGGCACCATCTACCCCGACATCGTGGAATCCGGTACCAAGACCGCCAAGATGGTCAAGAGCCACCACAATGTGGGCGGTCTGCCCGAGGATCTGAAATTCGAGCTTGTCGAGCCCTTGAAGATGCTGTTCAAAGACGAGGTGCGCGCCTGCGGCGTGGCTTTGGGCTTGCCCGACAGCATGGTCTACCGCCAGCCTTTCCCCGGCCCCGGTCTGGGCGTACGTTGCCTGGGCGCCATCACCCGCGACCGGCTGGAGGCCCTGCGTGAGGCCGACGCCATCCTGCGGGAGGAGTTTGATATAGCCGGCCTGCGGGGCAAGGTGTGGCAGTACTTCACGGTCGTGCCCGACTTCCGCTCCACCGGCGTGCGCAACAACGCCCGCTGCTTCGAATGGCCTGTCATCATCCGCGCCGTCAACACCGTGGATGCCATGACCGCCACGGTGGAACAGCTGCAGTGGCCCGTTCTGCTGAAGATCACCGACCGCATCCTCGCCGAGGTCAAGGGCGTCAACCGCGTGCTCTATGACCTCTCCCCGAAGCCCGTCGCCACCATCGAGTGGGAATAATCAATTCCGTTCTTGCAGCCTCGAAAGGTGCCGTAAATACGGTACTATTCGAGGCTTCGCCTTTTCTGTGGCTACAAATTGGCTACAAAAGAGGCGCTTTTTTGTAGCCAACGGCTGTTTGTAGCAGATGGGTTTCAGCCCATCACGCCGTCCAGCCGGTTGGCTACTTCGGTCTGCTTGTTGGGGTAGAGGTAGCTGTATGTCTCCATCGTGGTTTGGACGCGCTCATGGCCGAGGCGTTCCGCGATCAGCAGCGGAGAGAAGCCCATCTCCACCAGCAGGCTCGCGTGGGAGTGCCGGATGTCGTGAATGCGGATCTTCTTCACGCCGGAGCGTTTACAACCGCGCTCCATCTCGTGGGTCAGGTAATGCTTCGTGTAAGGGAACAGCCTGTCGTCGGGCTT
>ONJE01000382.1 GCA_900318045.1 uncultured Eubacteriales bacterium | reverse complement strand
GCCGTGTCAATGAGCCTGCCGCCGTTTTCCAGCAGCGCCATCACGGAATTGACGCAGGTATCATGGTCGAGGGCATAGGTTCCCAGCCCCAGGATCGGCATGGTACAGCCATTGTTCAACAACACAGTCCTGTTTTCAAAATCGAAGACGCCGGCCGTGTCATTTCCCTCCGCTATGACAGCCAGCGGCCACAGCAGCAGCGCGACGGCCATCAGGCACATCAGGACTCTCTTCCCATTCATGCGACGCACTCCTACATGTTCTTTTCAAAGAATGCCTGAATCCTGTCAAACGGGATGGCATTCTTCCCGCCGCCGTCGTACAGGTCGGTGTGCACCGCGCCGTGGATCAGCACGAGCTCCTTGTTGGCAGCATACCGGCTGTCCTTCACCATGTCGGCATAGGCATCCTTTCCAAAGTAGCAGGAGTGGGCCGCGTCGCCGTGCAGCACCATCACCGCGGAGCGAATCTCATTGGAGTACTTCAGGATGGGCTGATTGATGAAGCTCTCGCAGCCGATCACGTTCCAGCCGCCGTTGGAGTTCAGCGAACGGGGATGATAGCCCCTGGGCGTCTTGTAGTAGTCGTAGTAATCCTTCACGAAGAAAGGCGCGTCCTCCGGCAGCGGGTCCACCACGCCGCCGCCCAGCTTGTATTCGCCGGCCTTCAAATCGGCAAGCCGTTGGGCGCACATGGCCGCCTTCTTCTGGTAGCGGGCTTCTTCACTGTCCTCGGAATCGAAGTAGCCCCTGGCGTTCACCCGAGCCATGTCGTACATCGTGGAGGCCACCGTGGCCTTGATGCGGGTGTCCAGCGCGGCGGTGTTGATGGCCATGCCGCCCCAGCCGCAGATGCCGATGATGCCCACGCGCTCGGGATCGACCCTGTCACACAGGCAGAGGAAGTCCACCGCCGCCATGAAGTCCTCGGTGTTGATATCCGGGGAAGCCATGTAGCGGGGCTGGCCGCCGCTCTCGCCGGTGAAGGACGGGTCAAAGGCGATGGTGAGGAAACCCCGCTCAGCCATGGTCTGGGCGTACAGCCCGGAGCACTGCTCCTTCACCGCGCCGAAGGGGCCGCACACCGCGATGGCGGGCAGCCTGCCCTGCGCACCCTTGGGCACATACATGTCCGCCGCCAGCGTGATGCCGTAGCGGTTTACGAACGTCGCCTTGCTGTGCTCCACCTTGTCGCTCTTCGGGAAAGTCTTGTCCCACTCCCGGGTCAGTTTCAATGCTTCGGGCCTGATCATGGTCGTTGCCTTCCTTTCTCTATTTCGTCTCCATTGTCTTCTCGGTTTGTCGAATCAGGGTGTCCACGCGATCCACGCGCTTCTGGCTTTCGTGCAGAATGTCCATCAGCTCGCACCGGCAGCTGCGGAGGTGCCGTATCAAATCCTGGGTGCGGCCTGTCTCCCAAAGCCGCTCTGCCTTCTCGATGACCTCCTGCTTGAAGCCAGAGTCAGACAGCGCGATCACCAGGTTCTCCTTCTGAACGTTCATGAATGCGTTCCCTTCGATTCTTTGGTTTGCAGCTTTATTATATACGCTTGCAAATGATTTTGCTAATGGTTATAATGAATATCATGATATTCGTTTAGGGAATAACAAATTCAGGGCAAACGGAGGGATGATCTGTGGAAATACGCACCCTGCGATACTTTCTGGCGGTGGCCCGGGAAGAGAACATGACCCGTGCGGCGGAGCTGCTCCACGTCACCCAGCCGACGCTTTCCAAGGCATTGAAGGCGTTGGAGGATGAACTTGGCAAGAAGCTGTTTACCCGCCACAGCTTCTCGATCGCCTTGACAGAGGAGGGCGTGCTGCTGCGGGATCGGGCGGAAGATCTGGTGACCATGGTGGACAAGATCGAAAAGGAATTCCTGTCGCTGGACGATATCACCGGCGGTGAGCTGTTCTTCGGCCTCGCCGAATCCTATCAGATCCGCTATCTCGCCAGGGAGCTCCACGTCCTCAAGGTGCAATATCCCGGTTTGAGGTACCACATCACCAGCGGCGACACCGAGCAGGTGACAGAAAAGCTGGATAAGGGCCTGCTGGACTTCGCCGTGATCTGCGATGCGCCGAACGGGAAAAAGTATGATTCCATTGTCTTCCCGGAGGGCGATACCTGGGGACTCATCCTTCCCAAAGAAGACCCGCTGGCCAAAAAAGAAAACATCCGGGTGGACGACCTCGTGGGTCTTCCATTATTCACCTCTGAGCAGGGCTGGGAGGGCGACATTCGAAAATGGGCAGGAAATCGGTTCCCTGAGCTTCATCTGGAGGGCTCCTTCCGTCTTGCCTACAACGCCTCCATGTTTGTCAGGGAGAGGCTGGGGTATCAGCTGTCCTTTCAACAGCTGGTGGATGTTTCGGAAAGCAGCGGGCTTACTTTCAGACCATTGGAACCCAGGTTGGAGAGCAAGCTGTATTTGATATGGAATCGGTATCAGGCATTTACGCCAATCGCGGAAAAGCTCATTGAACAGATCAGGCGCAGCTTTGTATCTGCTTCTCAAGGCGTTGTTTAGAGTGTGTTTCTAAAATGAGGGATGTGCAGTTTCGAGTGGATTGGGCTGCATTTCAAGGCGATTTTCCGAAGGCTTAGTGGGGCTAAGTCAAGGGAA
>ONJE01000051.1 GCA_900318045.1 uncultured Eubacteriales bacterium | reverse complement strand
CCCCGCCCGCGGCGTACATGCCGCCGCGTACGATTAAAAATCGGGGCGCTCCGCCCCCGATACCCCTGGCAAGTTAGCGTTGTTACGGGTCGCGTCAGCTGCCATTCCTGTTCCCTGTTCCCTGTTCCCTTTCTACTACCCTTGGCGATTCCGCCAACGCCTCGACAAATCAGAATTTTACTGAACGCGCTCCCCCGCCTTACCCAGCAGTTCTTCGCACCCGGCGATCATCTCTTCGACGATCTCCTTCGCACTCTGCTCCTTCTTGACGAGAGCGGCGATTTGGCCGGCCAGGAAGCTGCCCTCCTGGAGGTTGCCGTCCACAGCGGCCTTGCGCACCGCGCCGGTGCCGAAGGCGCTCAATTCTTCATCGGAGACCTCAGGGTTGCGCTCCAGCTCGGCGAACTTGTTAACGAAGGGGTTTCGCAGGGCGCGGACCGGGTGACCCAGCCTTCGGCCGGTGACCTGGGTGTCGATGTCCCGGGCGGCCAGCACCTTCTGCTTGTAATTCGGATGGATGCCACACTCGAAGGCAGACAGGAAGCGTGTGCCGCACTGCACGCCCTCGGCGCCCAGCATGAACGCCGCGGCCATGCCCCGACCGTCGGCAATGCCGCCGGCGGCCAGCACGGGAATCTTCACCGCGTCCACCACCTGGGGCACCAGGGCCATGGTGGTCAGCTCGCCAACGTGGCCGCCGGACTCGGTGCCCTCGGCGATCACGGCGGTGGCGCCGCCGCGCTCCACCCTGCGGGCAATGGCCACGGAGGGCACCACGGGCACCACCTTGATGCCTGCCTCGATCCAGGCGGGCATGTATTTGCCGGGCAGGCCCGCGCCGGTGGTGACCACGGGCACCTTTTCCTCGGCCACCAGCTTTGCCACGGCCTCCACGTGGGGGCTCATCAGCATGATGTTCACGCCGAACGGCTTGTCGGTCAGCTCCCGGCACAGGCGGATCTGGTCACGAACGTAGTTCTCATCGGCGTTCATGGCCGAGATGATGCCCAGCCCTCCGGCATTGGATACTGCCGCCGCCAGCTTGCCGTCGGAGACCCACGCCATGCCGCCCTGAAAGATGGGATAGCGAATGCCTATGGCTTCGCAGACTCTCGAGCGCAGCATCAGTCCTTCATCCTCGTCACGATCAGGTTCACCAGATCCTCAACGGTGTTGATGCCCTCTTCCAGATCGATGGTGACGCCGAATTCATCCTCGAGGGTCATGGCCATCTCGGCGATGTCCAGGGAATCCACGTTCAGGTCCTTAAAGGTGCTGCTGTAGTGAATGGTGTCGGGGTCGATGCCCTTGGCGTCTACGATGATGTCAACGATCTTCTGATAAACCTGGTTCATGATTCTTTCCTCCTGAATAGTTATCGATGATTTGTCCATGTAGCGGCGCCTGCGCCGCCGTAGTGAATATTGGTCCTACCACTTGATCAGCGCCGTGCCCGTGCACAATCCCGCGCCAAAGGCGCTCAGGATCACGCGGCAGCCGGGCTTCAGCTTTCCGGCGCGGTTCAGCTCATCCAGCAGCACCGGTATGGTGGCCGAGGATGTGTTGCCCGTGCGCTCAATGTTGTGGGGGAAGCGCTCGGCATCCACCTTCAGGCGAGTGCGCACGGCCTCCAGGATGCGCATGTTGGCCTGGTGCAGCGCGTAGAAATCCACATCCTCGGGGGCGAGGTTGTGGGCGGCCAGCATGTCCCGGATATCCCTGAAGGAGTGGGACACCGCGAACCTGTAGACCTCCTGGCCCTGCATCTTCAGGTACTGGGCCGGGGCGGGATCGATGGCGAAGGGGCTGTTTCCCGGCGGGGTGTGCGCGCACAGCACGGCGTGGCGTGGTTCGCTGGCAAAGCGGATATCTTCAACGCCTTCACCCTCGCCCACCACCACGCCGCCAGCTGCGTCGCCGAACAGCACGCAGGTGCTGCGGTCGGTCCAGTCGGCGAAGCGGGACAGCGCTTCGGCACTGAGCACCAACAGCTTGCGGGCGCGGCCCGAGGCGATCAGGCCCTCAGCCACGGCCAGCGCCGCAATGAAGCCGGTGCAGCCGCCGTTGATGTCCATTCCCATGCACTTCAGGCCCAGGGCAGGCTGGATATCGCAGGCCAGGGCGGGGCTCATGGTCTCCGCCTGGACGGTACTGACCAGCACGCAGTCGATGTCCTCCGGCGACACCCCGGCGTTTTCCATGGCCGCCTTGCCGGCACGCTCGGCCAGGGATTGCAGCGTATCGTCCGACAGCACCCTGCGCTCCCGTATGCCGGTTCGTGTGGATATCCACTCGTCGTTGGTCTCCAGGAAACCGGCCAGGTCGTCGTTGGTGACCACCTTCTTCGGCAAAGCGCTGCCGGTGCCAAGTATTTTCAAGGGAATGACCTCCTTTGAAGGAATTGGGAGCCACATGGCGGCGGCGTCTGCGCCGCCAAGGCTGCGGCCTCGGGGCCGCCGTTGCATATCCTCTATTTCAGTTCTTCCATTTTCTCGCTGAAGAAGCCGTTCAGGGCCTTCAACGATCGCAGCAGTACGTCAACGTCGCCCTCCTGGATGCTGCTTCGGACAGCGTTGATCATCTTCCGCTGGGCGAACAGGTAACCCACATAGGCCTGGTAGCCCGCGTCCGTCAATCGTATAATCACCTGGCGACCGTCCTCCGAGGCCCGCTGCTTGACCAGATAGCCCTTGGCGGTGAGCCGCTTGACCATGGCCGTGACCGACGGCAGGGTGATGTCCAGCTCCTGGGAAATCTCGGTGACGGTGCGGCCCCGGCGCCTGCCGCTGCCCACGCACTCGATCAGCCGCATCTCCGACAGGCTCAGCTTGCCGCCGGACAGGTCGTCCAGCATGATCTCCTCGATCTTGCCCGCGGCGCGATAGGTGCCCACCAGCAGCCGGTTCAGCTCGTTGCCCAGCGCATCCATACGCCGCCCTCCCCTTCTGTCACGACGATGCCGCAGTTAATTAGTTAGACAACCTAATTGTATGCGATATGGGCAAAATGTCAAGTAAATTATGTGGGAAATGTGAAAACTATCTCCGTCGCTGCTCCCCCGTCTCCCGGTAGTACGCATCCTTGGCGGCATACATGCGCTCGTCGGAGATGCGGCTGAGCTCGGTGATGTTCTCGGAGGGGAATTCGCGAGCGGTCGCGTAGCCGCAGGAGATGGACAGCCCCTTTACCAGCCGACCCGCCCAATCGGCCGTAGCGGCGTCCAGCGCCTTCATGGCATCCTTCAGCTGCTTCTGGGACAGATACAGCATGGCTGCGAACTCGTCGCCGCCGATGCGGTAAATGTTGCCGTGCTTGCCGAAGCAGGCCCGCAGGCAGTCCGCCGCGCCCTGGATCAGCTCGTCCCCCGCCGCGTGGCCCAGGTTGTCGTTCACGGCCTTGAGCCCGTTGACATCAGCGGTAATATAGGCAAAGTCATTGCGCAGCGGCGACATCGCCAGCCGTGCCTTTTCCTCCTCAAAGGCCCGCCGATTCAGCAGGCGGGTGGATTGGTCGGTAAAGGAAGCCTGCTGCAGCGCTCGGGTGCGATTGGCGATGATGTGCATGGCCAGGATCATGATGACCAGCACCGCCGCGCACATCACCACGTTCAGCAGCAGCATGTTGATGACCTGGCTCCTGGCGCTGCTGCTGTCGCTTTGGACCACCAGATACCAGTCCAGCTTATCCAGGTGTTTGGTGACGACCGCCTTGCCTCCGCCCAGGTCCTGGAACACATAGTCCTCATTTTTGCTGTACCTGAGGCCCTCCAGGCGGTCGGTCTCCAGCCGGCTTTCATCGGTGTCCACGTGGATCAGCCCGTCGGCATCCACCAGGTTGATCTTCACTTTGAAATCCTTCTCCAACCGCAAAAACAGCGCCCGGGTGCCGCTCATGTGGGCCCCAACTCCGCAAACGCCCAGCAGCGCGCCGTTTTCATCCTCGATGCGTGCATCCACGAACACCGTCCACATGTCCTGGCTGACCTCATCCCGGTCCACGTCCAGGGCATAGGGCGTGCCGCTGCCCACAAAATCCACATACCACTGGTCCCGCTCGCTGTTCTCCAGGTCCATGCGCTTGTTCACGCCGGCATAGGAATAATAGTGGCGGCTGGCTTCGGACACCACAAAGGCAGCTTCGCACTTCAAGCCATTCCTTATGCCGGACAGATAGTCGGCAATCAGCTGCTCGGCCTTGCCCTCGCTGAAGCGCGATTCCCGCTTCAGGGCATCGATCAGGAAGCGATCGTTGGCCATGGTGCGGGCCACGGTGATCGGCTCGGACAGCTCGCCACTGATGGCGTCGTAAATGCGGCCGGTTATGGTCTCGCCCAGCGCCTGCAGGTTCTGTTGCGCCATGATCCGAAGGGACCACAGCGACACGAATGTGGACAGGAAGAAGCACAATATGACGATGGCAAAGGCCAGTCGGTAGATGCTCTTACGGTTCATTGAATCATCGCCTCGGTTTGCGGGTCTGTATAGATCACTGGTCCGCCCGGCGGATGGAGTAGATCCAGCGCACATCGCTGTCCGGTTCGTTCACGGGGTCGGCCCACATGTTCAGGTGCACCAGTGAACCGTCGCCGGCGGTCAGGGTCAACGCCTGGGAATAGCCCTGGCGGTCCTCCCTGGAATCCCGGTTCAGGTGCATCAGCCGGTTTCGTTCCTCCGCGGTCAGGCGGGCATAGAAGCGCCCGTCGTTCAGCTCTGCTTCCAGCTGCTCCCGCGACAGCTTCAGGCTGTCCTCCAACCCGTGGGCAGCCACCTCGTAGCTGTATTTGCCATGCTGGCGAACCAGAAACACCACGCTGCGGGAGGAATGACGGGCCAACAGTTCCATGTGGCGGCCAAGGGTGGCCATCCCTGTCACGTCCCGGACCGAGCCGTAGAAGCGCTTGCTGCCATCCGTCTCGTTCAGAAAGTAGAAGTGGATCAGGAAGCGGGAGTAGTCGCCATCCACCCGGGCAAAGGTCAGCACGCCGGCAGCGCCGTTCAGCCGATCCCGGTCGGCCTGGGCCAGCAACTCGAACAGCCGCTTCCGGTCGTTTTCAGGCATGAACTGCTCTATGTTCTCCAACCGATCTTCGAAGTCCGGCACGTTCACCGTCTCGAAGAACTGCTGGTTGAAACGCACGATGTCCACCGCGCCGTCGTGCCAGGCGTAGATGGCGGCAGGGCCGATGATGTTGTTCAGCATCGCGTCGGAGTAGATGGCGTCGTTCATGAATTCCCGGATGCGGAACTCGTCGTTGGCCTTGAACAGAAAGCCTCGGTCGTCCACCCGGTCCGGTTCGGCGATCAGCCTTTCAAAGCTCGCCATTGGCATGGGCTTGTGAAAGTAATAGCCCTGCATGTATCGGCAGCCCAGGCTCATCAGATAATCCTTCTGGGATTCGGTCTCCACACCCTCCACAATGATGGGCAGCGTCAGCGTCTTGGCCATGTTCACGATGGATTCCAGTATGCGCATGCCCTTCTTGTCGCTTGTATTGTCCAGGTGCAGGAAGTAGGCATCCAGCTTGATGATGTCGATGTTCAGCTCGTGGAGCATATTCAGCGAGGAATAGCCGCTGCCAAAGTCGTCCATCAGCACCACAAAGCCCTGCTCCCGCAGCTGCTGCACGGTGTCCCGGACCTTTTGGGAATCCTCACCGCAGGCGGATTCGGTGATCTCGATCTTCACCGCCGAGCGGGGCAGGCTGTAACGCTCCAGCAGCGCGCAGAAGTGATCGGTGACATTCAGGGTAAAGATGTCCACCTGGGACACGTTCACCGACACCGGGATCTGTGGCAGGCCCCGGTCCAGGCAGCGTCGGCTCCACTGGCAGACGCTTTCCCAGATGAACTTGTCCAGGTCGGGGATGAAACCGTACTTCTCCAGCACCGGCACGAAGGCCGAGGGCGGCACCATCTGGCCGTTGGGCTTGATCCACCGGGCCAGCGATTCCGCGCCCACCACCTTGCCCGTGGAAGCCCGCACCTGGGGCTGGAGCCAGAAGGTGATCTCCCCGTTCTTCAGGGCGTCCTGGAAGTCGGACAGTATGCGGTAGTCTTCCGCGGTCTTGTTGTACATGGAGGGGTCAAAGGTTCGGATGCGGTTTTTGAAGTCCTGCTTGGCATGCTGGCAGGCCAGCGAAGCCTGGTCGAACAGGTTCAGTACCGAGGTATTTCCGTTGGAAAAGCTGATGCCAAAGGAGGGCAGAAAGCCGATGGACACCCCGAAGCGCACGATGACCCGGTGTACGTTCTCATAGAGCTGCTGTGTATGGATGCGCCCGGCGGGCACCAGCAGGCAGAAGTCGTCGTTGCCCATGTAGCCTGCGATGCCTTCGCAGGCCTCGGCGTCCTTGGTCAGGCCGCTGCCGATGCTGGCCAACACCATGTCCCCCGCCTTGCGTCCGTACCACTCGTTGAACAGCTTGAACTGCTCCAGGTCGATGGCGATCATCATCCAGTTCATGCTGCGGTTGTTCAGCAGCGGCTGGGTGGCGCTGAAGAAGTCATCGCCCCGCAGCAGGCCGGTCAGCGGGTCGTAGAGGGCGCGGGCATGGCTGAGCACCCGGGTGACGCCGGCCTCCCGGTCCTTGATGTTCTGGATGTCGTATATGTAGCAGTAGATGAGGCCAGGGGGCAGCTTGTTTGCTTCGCCGCCCACCACTACCTGCTCTACCCATCGCCAGCCTCCTTCCGGGTTGCGCACGCGGTACTGGAAATCCATCACCCCGGGCAGGGGGGCGTCCGACTGTGCCAGGCGGTCAGGCAGGGTATCCGGGTCCATGGCCTCGGCGTAGGTCTGGCAGTCCTCCCCATGGATCAGGTGATCCAGCACATAGCTGTAGAAGTTCCGAAAACTTCCCTCCGTGGCGGGAATATGGTACTTGCCCTCGATGTTGTATAGGAACTTGAAGCGGTCCTCGTTCAGGTCGATGCCCAGCATCTCATCGTAGCCGGAATTGTTCAGGTATTCCAGAACAAAGTCCTGCGATTGCCTGCCTGCGGCCATTGAAAGCAATCCGTTGATCATGGCGAACCTTCTTCCCGTATTTTAGGAAATACCGAATACTTAGGGTAGTTAGTTGGTTGTCGAGTGATTTTTTCGTCAGATGCGCCTGCAGATTTCACAGGCTTACCGGGTTCGAGCGCCCGGAGGTAAGTCAGGGAATTTGCAGGATGCAGCTGACAGAAAAGGCACCGTCAGGTGTGCCGCCCTGTTGCGCGGTATTTCCTTTACAAAAAAAGAGCCCTTTTATCATTATTATAGCCAACTTCAGCCAAAAAGACAACATGTGTTTATGTTTTTAGCCCATAACAATTGCTTCTGTCAATCATTGCATTTCGAACACAATTATGTTATCATTATACGGGTGTATTTTATTGGAAGGAGCGATTGACATGTTTGTTGCGGATGCCCATTGCGACACGCTGTTCAATATCGCCATCAAAGGCATGGCTCCCGGCAAATGCGCTGTGACACCGAAGCGGCTGTCACAGGGCGGCGTAGGCCTGCAAACCTTTGCGCTCTTCGCGGGGCGTGAAGGGCCCAAGGGCACCCCCTACGCCGACGGCCTGGCGATGCTGGCAGCATCGAGCTGGCTGGGCGCACCGATGCTGACGAATGACCTGCCCGACCTGCCTCCCACGACTCCCATGGGCGTATTCTCCTGCGAGGGCGGCGAAATGTTCGAGGGTTCGCTGGAGCGCCTGACCGAGTTTCAGCTGGCCGCGCGGCTTCGGATGATCGCGCTGACCTGGAACTATGAAAACGAGATCGGCCATCCTGCCAAAGAAGGCCCCAAGGGCGGGCTGAAGCCCTTTGGCATTAAGCTGCTGGCCGCCATGGACCGCTACGGGATATTGGCCGACGTATCCCATCTGAACGAAGCGGGCTTCTGGGACGTGTGCGAACACACCGTCCTGCCCCCCATCGCGTCCCACTCCGACTGCCGTTGGCTGTGCGACGTACCCCGCAACCTGAAGCGGGAGCAGGTCCGGGCCATCATCGACCGGGGCGGCTTCATTGGTGTCAACTTCTACAGCAATTTCCTGAAATCCGACGGTCCCGCCACGATGGACGACGTGGTGCGGCACATCGATGCCCTGTGCGAGCTGGGCGCCGAGCATGTGATCGGCTTCGGCTCCGACTTCGACGGCATTGATGCCTGGCCGGAGGGCTTGGGCGACCCCTCGGCCTTCCCCGCGCTGCTGGACGCCCTGCGCAAGCGCGGCTACAGCGAAGCGACCCTCGAGGGCATTGCCGGCCTGAACCTGTGGTACCTGTTGAAGCGGGCCGAGCGGGAAGCCAGGATCAAATGAGTATCAACCATGTCATTGGCATACTTGCCCACGTGGACGCGGGCAAGACCACCCTGTCGGAGCAGCTGCTGTTCCACGCGGGGGTGCTGCGCGCACCGGGGCGTGTGGACCATCGGGATGCGTTTCTGGACGCCCATCCCCTGGAGCGCCAGCGTGGCATCACCATTTTTTCAGACCAGGCGGTGTTTGAAAGAAACGGACACCGCATTTTTTGGGTGGACACCCCTGGCCATGCCGACTTTGCCGCCGAGATGGAGCGGGCGCTGTCGGTGCTGGATCTTGCCGTGCTGGTGGTCAACGGCGCCGAGGGCATACAGAGCCACACCGAAACCCTATGGGGACTGCTGGCGGCCTATGGCATACCAACGGTGCTGTTCATCAACAAGACCGACCGCCCCGCCTGCGACGTTCCCACGGTGCTGGCCCAATTGAAGCGCCGGTTGAGCGGCGACGCGGTGGATATGGGCGGCTGGCACGGCGGCGACCTGCCCACGGCGGTGGCAGAGGCCGTGGCCGAGCGGGACGAGGCGCTGCTGGATCGCTGGCTTGTCGACGACTACGATACCGGCGCATGGCTGGCTGCCCTCCGCGCGCAGGTGGCGCAGAGGGCGCTGTTCCCGGTGTACAGCGGCTCCGCCCTGAACGACGCAGGCGTGGCAGAATTGCTGGACGCGCTGTTCATGTTGACAACGCGTGATGCTGTGGGACGCCAACTTCCTCCGTCACGGCTGCGCGCTGCCACCTCCTACGGCGAGGGAGGCTTGGGCAGTGTCGCTCAAAGCCAAAAAGCTCCCTCCCCGAGAGAGCTGTCGCCGGAAGCGATTGAGGGAGTCGTCCCCTTCCGCGCCCTGTGCTACAAGGTTCGCCACGACGCCCAGGGCGCAAGGGTATGTTTTTTCAAGGTGCTGTCCGGCAGCCTGCGGCCCAGGGAAGAGTTTCCCGTCGCCGGGAGTCCTGCCCGGGTGAATGAGCTGCGGCTGTACAGCGGGACGAAATTCACCCTCTTGCAACAGGCCGAGGCGGGGATGCTATGCGCCGCGCCTGGGCTTTCCGGGGTCCGGCCCGGGGATGTCATCGGCGCGGACGGCGGTCGCAACCGCTTTCACACCGAGCCCATGATGGCTGCCACCGCCCTGTGGGACAGCGCCGTTCCCACGGGCAGGGTGCTGGCCGCCCTGCGCACGTTGGAAGACGAGGATCCGGCCCTGGCGGTGATGGCGAACGAGGCCACCGGCGGCATCGATCTGCGGGTGATGGGCCGCATCCAGCTTGAGGTCATCCGACAGCTGATGAGCGACCGCTTCGGCATCGCCATCGAGTTTGGGCCCATGCGGGTGCTGTACATGGAGACCATCGCCGTCCCCGCTGTTGGCGTGGGCCACTATGAACCCCTGCGCCACTACGCCGAGGTGCAGCTACGTCTGGTTCCCGGCCCCCGGGGCAGCGGCATACGCTTTGAATCGCTGTGCCACGTGGACGAGCTGGCCCTGAACTGGCAGCGGCTGATCGAGACCCACGTGTTCGAAAAGGCCCACAAGGGCGTGCTCACCGGCGCGCCGCTGACGGACGTGGTGGTACAGCTGCTCCACGGGCGCGCCCACCTGAAGCACACCGAGGGCGGCGACTTCCGGCAAAGCACCTACCGGGCGATCCGCAACGCGCTGATGCACGCCGAGAGCGTGCTGCTGGAGCCCATTTGCCGCTTCACGCTGCGCGCGCCCTCGGACAGCTACGGCAGGGTGATGGGCGACCTGGCCCGGATGCATGCACAAACCGACGCGCCCCAGACCGACGGGGAGCGCTTTACCGTCACCGGCGAAGCCGCCGTGTCGGCGTTCGCACTGTACAACGACGATTTTCTGGCTGCCACCCACGGCCGGGGCCAGCTGCAGTACCGGCTGGACCACTACGCCCCCTGCCGGGATGCGGAGGCCGTCATAGAGGCGGCAAATTACAACCCCCTGGCCGACGACACCCCGATAGTTCCGAATAGAGAAAAAGTCAAGTGGTTTTCCCGAATTCATCTGCTTTTTACTTTTCCCCCTGGTTACCATTCACCCTTCAAGCCGTTTGGCTCGTATCCGTACCGGCGAGCAGTGCTCGCCATACAGGCCCGTGGCGAGCACTGCTCGCCGGTACGGTGGTTCTCGCGCAAGGGTGAATGGTAACAATGTTCCACGGAACCGACCAAAATATTAAACACTTTGCACTTGAAAACCGATTGCAGGTGTTTACAATAAATCTGTACTTCAAAGCGACCACGCTTTGATATATAAAAAGGAGGACTGTTTATGAAGAAGATCCTTGCCCTGCTGCTGGCAGCTGTTATGCTGCTGGCCACACTGCCCGTGCTTGCTGAGGAGGAAGAGCCCAAGGTCTACGATCTGCCGGAGTACGGCATGAAGCTCTCCCTCCCGAAGGCATTCAAAGACGCCGTCTACACCGCGTCCCTCAATGACAACGGGGTCATCTCCCACGATCCCTTCGTCTCCGTCATGCTCGTCACGTATTACGCCATCCCCAACGGCACGCTGAACGAGCGTTATGCCGCGATCGACGAGAACGACTCAGAGGCGATGGAGAATTTCTACAAGCTGCAGACGAGCCTCGGCATCATCCTCGTTACGAACGCAGGCAGCGTGGAAGATGCGATCAGCGCCATCGGCGGGGAACTCACCGACGATATGGTGGTGACCGAATTCGGCGCCGTAGATGACTATCATTACTACTACATCTCGCCGGACAACTATGACGACTTCCTGTCGGCAATCGCGGATCAGGAGGATCCGGAGAAGGTTCGTGCGGACATGGATCTGGTCACCAACGGCCTGATGGAGACTCTTCAGGCCGCCGAGAAGTACACCCCCGTGGATACCCTCACCGCCGCCATCGGCATGACCATCGACTATGAGACCACCGACCTCGACGGTAACGCCATCAACATCACCGATCTGTTCAAGGACAACAAGGTCACCATGGTCAACTTCTGGGGAACCTGGTGCCCCCACTGCGTCAATGAGATGCCCGAGCTGGCCCAGATCCACACCCGTCTCCAGGAGAAGGGCTGTGGCATCGTCGGCATCGAATACGAGCAGGGCGCAGCCCTCGAATCGTACAAGGACGACGCGCTGGCCCTCATGGAGCAGTGCGGCACCAATTACCCCAACGTACTCGCGCCCGAGACAAGCTACGTTTTCGTCTCCGGCTACCCCTGTACTGTGTTCGTGGACAGCGAAGGCAAGATCCTGACCTACCCCGTTCTCGGGCCCCAGGTGGATCAATATGAAACCATCATCGACAGTATTCTGTCCGGCGAGGACATGACCGGCGCCGTCGAGCCCACCGAGAATATCAGCGGCGACGGCGAGTACCGCATCATTGTCACCGACGGCGAAAAACCCGTTGAGGGCGTGGCGGTGCAGTTCTGCGACGATACCACCTGTCAGGTCCAGATGACCGATGAAAACGGCGTGGCAACCTTCCGGCCCGAGAAGCCCAACGACTACGACGTGCACATCCTGAAGGTGCCCGACGGCTACGCCGAGGACACCCAGTCCTACAAGACCGAGGACACCTGGTCTGAGCTGACCATCACCCTCCAGAAGGCAGAGTAAGTATTTCAAGTAACAGAGCAGGGGCGCCATCGCGGCGCCCCTTGTTGTTTTCTATTCCCTGTTTCCTGCTCTGGGTCACTTTTCTTTTTTTATCAGCGCCCCGTACTTCCGTCGCTTGATCACCAGGTAACACACCGTATGGATGGTGAAGGTGACGAGCCAGGACACCGGGTAGGAGATGTACAGCGTAGTCAGGGTCGGGTCCAGCGGGTAGATGGTCAGTATCCACACAATGCGCAGAACGCAGGCCCCCAAGATCGACACCACCATCGGCGTCACCGAGCTGCCCATGCCGCGCAACAGGCCCACCATGACCTCCATCATGCCACACAGGAAGTAGGTGGGCGCGATGATGTCAGTGCGCAGGCCCGCCGCCGCGATGACCGCCGCGTCGTCGGTATAGATGCGGTACAGCCAACCCCTGGCCAGCATCAGGAATCCGCCCAGCGCCAGGCCGATACCAGTCACGGCCACCAGCGACGCCCAGGCCACCTTCGAGATACGTTCGTACCTCCGCGCCCCCACATTTTGCCCGGTAAAGGTGATGGCCCCCTGGTGGATACTGTTCATGGCCACGTAGATGTATCCCTCGAGATTGCTGGCCGTGGTATTGCCGGCCACCACGCTCTTGCCGAAGCTGTTCACGGTGGACTGGATCAGCACGTTGGACAGCGAGAAGACCATGCCCTGGAAGCCCGCGGGCAGCCCCACCTTCGCGATGCGCCACACCTTGTCTGTATGCAGGCGGATCTTCCTCAAGTCCAGGTGGATGGCCCCGTCGGTGCGGATCAGGCACAGCGTCACCAAAATCGCGGAGATGATCTGGGAGATGATGGTCGCCAGGGCCACGCCCACAACCCCCATGCGGAAAACGATCACAAACAGCAGGTTCAGCGCCACGTTCACCACCCCGGCCAGGGTCAGGTAAGTCAGCGGGCGACGAGTGTCTCCGATGGCCCGCAGTATGGCCGCGCCGAAATTGTACAGCATGTTGGCCGGCATACCCAGGAAGTAGATGCGCATATAGCTGGTGGCCAGGGGCAGCACCTCTTCGGGAGTGCTCATCAGCCCCAGGAAAAAGCCGGAAAACAGGAAGCCCACCGCGCCCACCAGCACGCCGCCCACCAGACTCAGGGCAATGGAGGTGTGCACGGCCTCACTGGTTTGGCGGTAGTCCCCTGCGCCGCAGCACTGGGCCACCACCACGTTCGCCCCCACGGACAGCCCCAGAAACAGGTTCACCAGCAGGTTGATCAGCGCCCCGTTCGCGCCCACCGCCGCCAGCGCCGCGTCGCCCTCGAAGCGGCCCACCACGATCACGTCCGCGGCGTTGAAGGTCAGCTGCAACATGCTGGAGAGCATCAGCGGCAGCGCAAAGCTCAAAAGCTTCGGCAACACCGGCCCGTTCAGCATGTCGATGTCGTAGCGCCTGTGACGCAATCGCAGGTTCATGGTTACACTTCCTTCCGCCTGACGGCGAATGGCATTATACCACTTGGGGTGTGTGTTTGCAATGATCTATCATGGCGTTTAGGGTTAAGAGTTGGAAGGAAGGACAAATTCAGATTTGTCGAGGCGTTGGCGGAATCGCCAAGGGTAGTAGAAAGGGAACAGGGAACAGGGAACAGGGAACAGGAATGGCGGCTGACGCGACCCGTAACAA
>ONJE01000285.1 GCA_900318045.1 uncultured Eubacteriales bacterium | reverse complement strand
GAGGAGGGAGGCGTGCCGGGGCACGTTGACCGACGACAACGCAGCAATGGCGGATTCAGGCAAGCATCATGTATGAATAATTTCTGCACAGGCCCTTAGTATCAAACGGGGCTGTCTCAAATCCGATCTGGGTTTGAGACAGCCCCCGTTTACAGGCGCTTAGGGACCGTGCATAAATTATTTGTACAGGATGCGCAGAATGAATGCGTCAGTGCAAGGCGGAGGAGGGAGGCGTGCCGGGGCACGTTAACCGACGACAACGCGGCAATGGCACCGACGACAACGCGGCAATGGCGGATTCAGGCAAGCATCATGTATGAATAATTTCTGCACAGGCCCTTACTCCTGCACGACCACCGTTGTGCCCTCGGGGCAGTTGTCGTAGATCCACTTGACTTCCTTCAGCTTCATGCGGATGCAGCCGTGGGAAGCGGGATGGCCAAGGCCGCCGTCGCCGGGGTGATCGCCGATCTTGCTGACGGTGTTTGAGTGGAACAGCACTCCACCCACGATGTGGTAGGCCCACTTGGCGTAGCACCCGAACTCCTTGAAGTAGTACCACTCGTTGCCGGTCTTGCCCCCGGCCTGATAGGTGCCCAGGGGAGTCGGGGTCTCCTTCTTGCCGGTAGCACAGGTGAAGGTGTGAATCGGACCCTCGTACTTGGAGCCGTTCCACTGAGCCACGCGCACCTTCTGGTCGGAAACATCCACCACCAGCTTGTAGGGGAAGACGTACTCCTCGCTCTCCACTGCACTGTTTGAGAAAAGCAGCTCCTGGGTGGTCCGGTCCGCGACGCCGGTCTCGGGCAGTTCGTTCTTGCGCTGGAAGTACTTCAGTCCCAGCACGGACAGGTCGCCAAAGTTGCCGTCGGTGCCGTAGACGTATTTCAGCTGGTGCAGCCGGGTTTGGACGCGCAGGGCGTCCTCATTGGAATCACCGCCCTTAACATCCTGGTGATACAGGGTGAAGGGCTTTTCGCCGTTCACATACTCCATCAGCGTGGCGGTGACGGCATCATTGGTTCGGTCCAGCTCGGCCTGGTCCACCAGCGGACGGTCCATGATTACGGGCATGTCGGAGAACTTGCCGTTGGGATCCGGCGTCGCCGTGGGCGCGGGCGTGGGCGTGGTGCCGAATGCCGGGTCCAGCATGAGCATGTAATGCTTGAAATCCCGAATGGCATTGGAGGTCCCGGAACCGGTCAGCCCGTCGATCTTGCCGCCGTAGAAACCCCACAGGCCCAAAATGCTTTGGATGCGGGTCAGGTCGCCGCCGAAGGCAGCGTCGTCGGAGGCAGGCAGCACCAGGGTGGAGATGTCCGAAAACAACTTGCGCTGGGTCTCGGTATCAGCCACACCGGTCTCGGGCAGGTTGTTGTTGCGCTGGAAGGCCAATACGGCCTTTTCGGTGCTCTCGCCGTAGCTGCCGTCCGCGGAATCGGCCAGATAGCCCAGCTCGATCAAGCGGTTCTGCATAAACACGATGTTTGCGGCGCTGTCATCCGCGTCCCGGTCACCCGGGCGGAGCGTAGGATACGTGGCGTTGTTCGACCCGGTTTCGGACGTATTACCGGCGGGAACGTCGTTGCCGAAAAGGGCTTCCTGGCCGGATATGGCCAGGCCAGCATGAGGCAGCATGGCTACCAGCAGCAGCATCGTCATCAAGGCGCACAGTAAGCGTTTCATATATGTAGGCACCTCCGTCGGCGACATAAATCGCCGGTGTGATCATATTGCTTCTATTATAACGATGCGCCATGCGATAAGCATGGCGATTTTTTTAAATTTCTTGGAAATCTTATCTATTGTTCAGCTCCTCCGTCGGGGCGATGCGCACGCTGCCCGTCTCGACCACCTGAAAGCGGCAGCCGGAGAGGAACAGGGCCGTAAAGAGGAGCAGGAGGAAGAGTCTTCTTCTGCGCATGGAATCACCTGCATTGCTGTTACGGGTATTCTATGAGGCAAAATTCTGATTTATCGGGCAAAGCCCGAAAAATCAGAATTCACCTTCCAAAGCAACGCCGCGAACGTAAAACGTTCGCGGCGTCAGGTCAGGCGCTGTGAAGAAATGAGTTGAACAATTATGCGCAGGATAAACTTCATATGCAAGGCGGAGGAGGGGAGTGTGTTTCAAAATGCAGGGAGATGCAGTTTCGAGTGGATTTGTCTGCATTTCAAGGCGATTTTCCGCAGACTTGCTGGCGGCAAGTCAAGGGAAATCAACGCAGAAATGCAGGCAAAGACGCCGAAAATGCACTTCATGCATTTTAGAAACACACTCTGAACAGTGCCTCAGTCAATCCATCAAGCGAAGGGATTCTCGCTCTTGTAGTAGACGCCCTTGGGCTGGTTGAAGCTGATCTTCTCGATGCCGATATACTTGAGCACCTCGAAGATGGCCTTGCCGGCGTGGCCGAAGGCCACGGCGCCGTGATGGGGATAGCCGTCCTCGATCAGCACATGGCGATAGAAGCGGTTCATCTCGGGAATCGCGAACACACCGATGCCGCCGAAGGACTGGGTGGCCACGGGCAGCACCTCGCCCTGAGCGATGTAGGCCTGGAGCTGGCTGTCCTTGTTGCCCTGGAGGCGATAGAAGGTGATGTCGCCGGGCATGATGTCACCCTCGAGGGTACCGCGGGTGATGTCGGGCTCGCCGCCGCCCTCAAGGCCGCGGTTCATGATCAGCTGGTACTTCATGGTGCCGCAGCTGAGCCTGCACATCGGGGTATTGCCACAGTGGAAGCCCATGAAGGTCTCGTTATGGCGATAGTTGAACTTGCCCTCGATGCTTTCCTTGTACATATCGGCGGGCACGCTGTTGTTGATGTCCAGCAGGGTAACGGCCTCGCCGGTCACGCAGGTGCCGATGTACTCGGACAGCGCGCCGTAGATGTCCACCTCGCAGGCGGTGCAGATGCCCATGCCGGTCAGGCGGCTGTTCACGTAGCAGGGCACGAAGCCGAACTCGGTCTGGAACGCCGGCCAGCACTTGTTGGCCATGACCACATACTTGGAAGCGCCCTTGTTGGCCTCGATCCAATCCAGCAGGGTCAGCTCATACTGGGCCAGCTTGGGAAGGATGCCGGGCATCTTGTTGCCTGCGCCCAGCTCGTCCTCCATCTCCTTGATCTTGGCGGGGATGCGGGGATCGTTGGCGTGCTCCTTGTAGGCCTTCAGCAGGTCCAGCTCGGAGTTCTCCTGCACGTTGACGCCCAGCTTGAACAGCGGCGCGATGGGCGCGTTGCAGGCCAGGAAATCGAAGGGACGGGGACCGAAAGTGATGATCTTCAGGTCCTTCAGGCCCAGAATGGTGCGGGCGATGGGCAGGAAGTCGACGATCTCGTTGGCGCAGTATTCGGCGTCGCCCACGGGATACTCGGGGATATAAGCCTTGATGCCGCTGAGCTTCAGGTTATAGGAAGCGTTCAGCATGCCGCAATAGGCGTCGCCGCGGTCGCTGGACAGCACGCCCACATTCTCCTCGGCGGCGGCGATGTACATCACCGGGCCATCGAACAGCTTGGCGATGGCGGTCTCGGGGCCCTCGGGGCCGAAGTTGCCCAGGAACACGACCAGGGCGTTGATGCCGGACTTCTTGATCTCCTCATAGGCTTCCATCACATTGGCGTCGATGCCGCCCTCAATGATGGTCTGACACTCGTAGATGTCAAAATTCTTTTCCTTCAGCTTCGCAACGATGGCCTTGCGGCGCTTTTCGGAGAGGGTGATCGGGAAGCAGTCGCGGCTGACCGCGAGGATGCCCATCTTGACCTGCGGGATGTTGTTCATAGGTATCTCCTCCTTGACATTATGTTAGTCATTTTTAACCGCGTTATAACCTTGACAACTATATATTAACAAGAAACTTTTCCCGCGTCAATACCCAAAATAAGCGGATTTGGATATGTTATCGCTCAGGCATTGCTTTTGGGCGCTGTACATGCCTGTAGGGGCGTCGATGCGACGCCCCTGCGGAAGATGCGTTTGCGTCCGCGGCGGCGGCAATCCGCCGCCACAAAGCGCATATATTTCAGCGGCGGCCTCCAGGTCGCCCCACTATGGGGCGCTGGTTGCCGCCGCTACACTTTTATTCCGTCAGAAATCCGCGTTGCCCGTGGTCCTCGGGAAAGGCAGTACATCGCGGATGTTGGCGATGCCCGTCAGGTACATGATCATGCGCTCGAAGCCCATGCCGAAGCCGGCGTGCTTCGCGGTGCCGTACTTGCGCAACTCCAGATACCACCAGTAGTCCTCGGGGTTCATGCCCAGCTCTTCGATGCGGGCCTTCAGCACGTCGTAGCGCTCCTCGCGCTGGCTGCCGCCGCACAGCTCGCCCACGGCAGGCACCAGCAGGTCGGCCGCCGCAACGGTCTTGCCGTCGTCGTTCATGCGCATATAGAAGGCCTTGATCTCCTTGGGCCAGTCGGTGACAAACACCGGCTTGCCAAAGTGCTTCTCGGTCAGGTAGCGCTCGTGCTCGGTCTGCAAATCCTCGCCCCAGGCCACGGGATACTCGAATTTCTCGCCGGACTTCTTCAGGATGTCGATGGCGTCGGTATAGCTGCAACGCACGAACTCGGAATCCCGCACGAACGCCAAACGCTGGATCAGTCCCTTGTCCACGAACTGGTTCAGGAAGGTCATCTCCTCGGGGCACTCCTCCAGCACCGCGGCGATGATGTACTTCACCATCTCCTCCTGCAAATCCATGTCCACGGCAAGGTCGGCAAAGGCGATTTCCGGCTCAATCATCCAAAACTCCGCCGCGTGGCGGGGCGTATAGGATTCCTCGGCGCGGAAGGTGGGGCCGAAGGTGTAGACGTTGCGGAAGGCCATGGCGAAGATCTCGGCGTTCAGCTGGCCGGACACGGTCAGCGACACCGGCTTGCCAAAGAAATCCTTGCTGTAATCCACCTTGCCCGCGTCGGTCAGGGGCAGGGCGTCCGGGTCCAGCGTGGACACGCGGAACATCTCGCCCGCGCCCTCGCAGTCACTGCCGGTGATCAGCGGGGTGTGCACGTACAGGTAGCCCTTGTCGTGGAAAAAGCGGTGGATGGCCTGAGCCGCCACGCTGCGCACCCGGAAGGCGCACTGGAACAGGTTGGCCCTGGGCCGCAGGTGCTGGATCGTGCGCAGGTATTCCAGCGTGTGGCGCTTCTTCTGCAACGGATAGTCGGAGGGGCTCTCCCCCACCAGCGTCACCGACTCAGCCTTCAGCTCGAAGGGCTGCTTCATCTCCGGCGTCAGCGCCAGCCTGCCCTCGGCCTCGATGGCCGCGCCGGTGGTGATGCCCTTGACGATGGCGGCGTAGTCCGCCAGCCTGTCGGCCTCCAGGATGACCTGGAGATTCTTGAAGTAAGTGCCGTCGTTCAGCTCCACAAAGGCGAATGCCTTCGATTCGCGGATCGTGCGCACCCAGCCGCTGACCTTCACATGTTCAAGGTCGGCTTCGGGCTTGTGGGTATAAAGATCCCTGATCAGAGTGTATGCCATGGTCGTTCCCTCTTTCGAGCCGGTTTTGGCTTGCTTTTCCACCATTATAATGGATGAGTGTTAAGAGTTAAGGAAATACCGCACAAGGGTACCTCTAAAAACTATCGCGCCGTCCGGCGAGATGAATTTTAGAGTGGACAGATTTCAGCGAGAACGGGTCGGCAGACCCCCGTCGAACGGGCCGGCAGGCCCCGGAGCCAAGTCAAGGGAAATCAACGCAGAAATGCAGGCCAAGACGCTGTAATTGCGCTTCAGGCATTTTAGAAACACACTCTAGTCAGATTCGACTTGCAAAAGACGCAGGCTGCGGATGGCTGACAGTCATCCGTCAGGCTGCCGCCTATAATGTGCGGTATTTCCTTATGAATTTGTCCCTCTTTCCCTATTCTTGACAATCCCATGCTTTTCAAGGCATACAAAATATGATATAATGGTTAAAATGTAAGTTGCGCTTATCAAAGACCAAGGAGTGAATCCCCGTTGAAGCTGATAACCTTCACGGTGCCCTGTTACAACTCCGCCGCCTACATGGACCATTGCATCGACACCCTGCTGACCGCGGGGGAAGACGCGGAGATCATACTGGTGAACGATGGCAGCACCGACGACACCGGCGCCATCGCGAACCGCTATGCCGCGCAATACCCGGACATCGTCCGGGTCATCCACCAGGAGAACGGCGGCCACGGCGAAGGCGTGAACCAGGGCATGATCAACGCCCGGGGCATGTACTTCAAGGTGGTGGATTCCGATGACTGGCTGGACACTGACGCCCTGGCCCGGCTGATGGCGCTGATCCGGGAAACTTCCGTCTCCGATGAACCCATCGACCTGATCCTGACCAACTACGTCTACGAGCATGCCGAGGACAACACCCACCGGGTGGTGCGCTACCGTAACGCGCTGCCCGTGGGCAGGGTGTTCACCTGGGACGACATCGGCCACTTTGCCACCACACAGTTTTTGATCATGCACGCCGCCACCTACCGCACCGACGTGCTACGCCGCTCGGAGCTGTCGCTGCCCAAGCACACCTTTTATGTGGACAACGTGTTCGTCTACCAGCCCCTGCCCAACGTCCGGCGGCTGTACTACCTTGACGCGGACATGTACCGCTACTTCATCGGCCGGGCAGACCAGTCGGTGACCGAGGAAAACATGATCCGGCGCATCGACCAGCAGATCCTGGTCACTAAAATCATGGCCGACGCCCACGACCTGGATCTGGTGGAACAGCACAGCAAGAAGCTGGCGCTGTACATGTACCACTACCTGTCCATCATGCTGATGATCTGTAACATCTACCTGATGATGTCCGGCAGGGAGGAAAACCAGAAAAAGCGGACTGAGCTGTGGAAATGGCTGAAGGAAAACCACCCCGCCACCTTCCGGCGGATGCGCTACCGTAGCTCCAACGTGGTGTTCCTGCTGCCCGGCAGGGTGGGCCGGGACATCGACCTGTTCTTCTACAAGTGGATCAGGAAGATATACAAGTTCAATTGACAGATCACATGGATCCTTCGCTCCGCCCGGGATGACAGGCTTGCGCGCACTGCCATCCCGGGCGGAGCGTTATATCCAGCTTACCTCCGCATCCTTCAGCTGCAGATAGACAAAGCCGTTCTCCTCATAGGTGTTGAACGTGCCGGTGACCGTCAGCTCAGTGTCCAGGGGCGGATAGTCCTCCGGGTATTTGTGGCCGTCCCAGACGAATTCGATGCCCTGGGCGCAACAGGCAGTGGCGTCGGCGATGATGACCGCGAAATACTCCTTCATCGTATTCGGGTCCTGGAAGTAGCTGAAGCTGCCCTTTACCCGCACCTGCATGCCCATGTATCGCTCCGGCTCCATCATCATATCGTACACCTGGGAATAGACCACGGTGCCGCTGAGCACCGACAGGTCCAGCTCCACCGGTTTTTCCGCCAGGGCTGCTCCAAAAGCCAGCAGCGCCAGGCACAGCAGCAGGATTGTCATTCTCTTCATTCTCGTTGCCTCCCTTTACCGCCTGATACTAGAGTGTGTTTCTAAATGCAGGGAGATGCAATTTCGAGTGGATTTGCCTGCATTTCAAGGCGATTTTCCGCAGGCTTAGTGGGGCTAAGTCA
>ONJE01000050.1 GCA_900318045.1 uncultured Eubacteriales bacterium | reverse complement strand
CCGGCCTTGCGGCCGGCCCACCTTCCCCTGAAGGGGAAGGCTTTTGGATGTGCCAGCAGCTATTTCTAATCCCTAATCCCTATTCCCTAATCCCTGAGCGTCAGCTCGACAAATCAGAAGTTACCTGACCGAATAGCTACTTGAATTCTACCCGCCAGACCGCGACGTCGTGGGGCGCGAGCCGGGCGATCAGGCCCCTGCGGGCAGTGCGGTCGGTCCACAGCTCGGTGGCGCGAAATGGCATTCCCTCAAGGCAGCTCGCGTCCACCTGCACCCGGCGGGCCTTGTCGGACAGATTGAAGGCCGCCACGTAGCAGCCCGCGCCGTCCTTTCGCGGGGCGATCCAGGTGCATTCCTCCGCCGTCGTGTACAGCGGATGGCCGCACCAGCTCTCCTTTTCGATGGCCAGCACCTCCCGGTTGGTGAGAAGGGCCAGCGTGAAGTCGTCGTTCTTCGTCAGTTCACCGCCAGCCATCAGCGGCGCGCGCATCATGCACCACAGGGTCATCATCGTTCGCTGCTCGGGCTCGGTGAAGTTTGTCCACTTGCCCCGGGGATGGTCGGCATAGCACTGGCGCAGCGCGCCCACGGGCAGCATGTCCGCGTCGGGCCAATGGCCCGGTCCCGCGTGGACGCACCATTTTTCCGCCCGCTCGAACATGGCCTTCAGCAGCGGCCACTCGTCCCAGAAGTCATCGGTGATGCGCCACAGGTTGGCGTTTTTTTTCAGGTGTTCCGCCTGCTCCAGCGGCGCGGGGCCGGGGGACAGGCTCAGCACGATGTCCCGCCCGCAATTGCGGCAGGCCTCGCTGATCAGCTCGATCTCCCGCTTGCAGTGGGGGTACTCCCGGGCGATGTCGTCGCACTTGACGTAGTCCACGCCCCACTGGGCGTAGAGCCGGAAGAGGCTGTCGTACCAGTCCCTTGCGCCGGGATGATCCTGCCGCACGCCGTACATGTCCGGGTTCCAGGCGCAGATCGAGTTGGGGTCGGCCACCTGGGCGCAGCCGTAGCCGCTGCCCTCGATGGGCAGGTGGCGGTGGGCGGCAGCCCGGGGCATGCCCCGCATGATGTGGATGCCGAATTTCAGCCCGAGGGCGTGGATATCGTCCGCCAGGGGCTTGAAGCCCGCGCCGCCTGCCGCGCTGGGGAAGCGGTTTTCGGCGGGGATGAAGCGGCCGAAGCCGTCCAGGCATTCCTCGGAGAAGGGCTCGTATTCATGGGTGCTGGCGGTGGGGTTGTACCACTGGATGTCGATGACCACATATTCCCAGCCGAGGGGCTTCATATGACGGGCCATGTATTCGGCATTTTGGCGCACCTGGGCTTCGTTGACCGCCCCGCCGTAGCAGTCCCAGCTGTTCCAGCCCATGGGTGGGGTTCGCGCTATCATCAAATACGCTCCTTTACAATTAAATTTCAGGGGCCGCAGACATGCATGCCTGCGGCCCCTGATCGATCAATTAATCCTCCGGCACTTCCCCGATCAGCTCGAGGCTGTGCTCGTCGTTCATCCTGTTGCACATCTTCACCAGGGTCTCCAGCGGTACATTGTGCAGCTGCTGCTTCTGGCCGCGCACGGTGATGGCGACGGTATTCTCGGCGGCCTCCTTGTCGCCGACCACCACGATGTAGGGATCCTTCATGGTCTTGAAGTTCTTGATCTTGGTATTCATGTTGATGTCGGCGTAGTCCACCTCCACGCGGATGCCCTCGTCCTCCAGGCGCTCGGCCACCTTTTTGGCGTACTCGTTGTGCTCGGGGCGGATGGGCACCACGGCCACCTGGCAGGGGTTCAGCCAGAAGGGGAAGGCGCCCTTGAAGTTTTCGATGATGATGCCGATGAAGCGCTCCAGCGAGCCGTACAGGGCGCGATGGATGACGATGGGCATCTCCTGGTTGCCCTCGGCGTTGACGTAGGTCAGGCCGAAGTTGTGGGGCAGCTGGAAGTCCAGCTGGATGGTGCCGCACTGCCATTCGCGGCCCAGGGCGTCCTTGATCTGCAAATCGATCTTCGGGCCGTAGAACGCGCCGTCGCCCTCGTTGATCTCATAGCCGCCCTCGCCGTACTTGTCGTCCAGGATCTTCTTCAGCGCGGCCTCGGCCCGGTTCCAGCTCTCGATGTCGCCCATGAAGTCGTCGGGGCGGGTGGACAGCTCGGCGCGGTAGGTGACGCCAAAGGTGGAGTAGATTTCGTCGGCGATGGAGATGATGTCGGCGATTTCCTCTTCGATCTGCGCCTCCGTCACGAAGGTGTGGTCGTCGTCCTGGCGGAACTCCTGCACCCGGAACAGGCCGTTCATCTGGCCGGACTTCTCCTTGCGGTGCAGCACGTCATACTCGCTGTAGCGGATGGGCAGCTCCTTGTAGGAATGCAGCGTGCGCCGGTAGGTCATCATGGCGTTGGGGCAGTTCATCGGCTTGGCGCCCATGGTGTCGTCCAGGTCGCGGTTGAACACCGGCGCGCCCTTCTCCAGCTTCACCGTGGCGGTCTCCTCCAGGCCGTCCATGGGGTTGTCCAGCACGCCGGGGATTTCGGCGTCGGCGGCCATGAAGCCCTCCAGCCCGGGCACCATGAACATGTTGTTCTGGTAGTGGGCCCAGTGGCCGGAGATGACCCACAGCTTCTTCTTGTTGATCAGCGGCGCGGAGATTTCGGTGTAGCCGTGCTTCGCCTGGAGCTTGCGGGAATAGGCCAGCAGGGTCTGGTACAGCTTCCAGCCCCGGGGCAGCCAGTAGGGCATACCGGGGGCGGTCTCGTCGAACATGAACAGGTCCAGCTCCTTGCCGATCTTCTTGTGGTCCCGCTCCTGGGCTTCCTTGATCATGTTGAGGTGGGCCTTCAGCTGCTGCTGGTCCGGGAAGGCGTAGACATAGACGCGCTGCAGGGAATCCCGCTTCTCGTCGCCGCGCCAGTAGGCGCTGGACACGGCGCGGATCTTGTAGGCCACGCCCAGCAGCTCCGCGGAATTATCCACGTGGGGGCCGCGGCACAGGTCCACGAAGTCGTCGCCGGTGTAGTACACGGTGATGGTCTCGCCCTCGGGCAGGTCGTTGATGAGCTCTTCCTTGTACTTCTGGCCCTTGAAGATCTGAAGCGCCTCTTCCTTGGTGACCTCCTTGCGGGTCCAGGCCTCCTTGCGCTTCATGATCTCCTTCATCTTCTGCTCGATGGCGGGGAAGTCCTCGGTGCTGATGCCCCGGGGCAGCAGGAAATCGTAATACATGCCGTCGGCGATTTGCGGGCCGATGGCGATCTGCACATTCTCCCGGCCGAAGATTTCCATCACGGCCTTGGCCAGTATGTGGGCCAGAGAGTGGCGGTAGACTTCAAGAAACTGTTCGCGATCCATATCAATGCACCCCTTTAATATGATAGACAATAAAAAAACACCCGCCCCTCCGCCGGGACGAATGCCATGCATCCGCGGTTCCACCCTGCTTGTAAAACCACTCATCCGCGCAGTAACGCGCGCGAAACGCCGTTCATCAAGGGCCGGTACCCCGGGGCCGCCGCGCTGCGCGCTTTCAGCCTGTGACGCGCATTCTCTTGTCGTGCCCAGCCCTGGGACATGTTCCCCGTCGCCTGACCGGATGCCATGATTGTAGCATGTTTTGGGCGGGTTGTCAATGGCGGTACGGGTTTCTTTACAGGGCGAGGTAACATTATGGTTACTGCTCGGCGTACACTCCCTCAGTCACGCTTCGCGTGCCAGCTCCCTCAGGGAGGGAGCCTTTTGGTGTGAGAATGCGTCTTACAGGCTCCCGTTCAGGCCCCCTCACTGAGGGGACTGGCTGGATGTCAGGCCAGACTGAGGGAGTTTATCAGGGACTCTGAGCTGTAACAACAATATAGTTACAGCTCAGAGGTCTGATTTTTCGGAACCCTTCCGCCTCGCGCCGCTCGGCAACTCCCCTTTCAGGGGAGGCCAATTTCTCAAAGCCTCCCCTGAAAGGGGAGGTGGCCCTGCCGTAGGCAGGGTCGGAGGGGTTCCACAGCATCCATCCTGAGCTGTAACACAATATATGTTATTTCCCTGAGAAAAAAAAGACGCAGAATGTAGACTTTACTAAGGGAATATGCTATAATAGCAGACATGGTAAATCAGAACGGCATGAGGAAGGGCCATCCGTTTCCGGATGGACGCTGTTTTTGCGATGCCGTTTGCCCTCAGAAAGGTTGTTTTTAAATGCTCAAGTACACAATCAAGCGTGTGTTGCTGGCTGTGATCACTGTGTTCATCATCTCGGCGATCACATTCTTTGCGATGAACGCCATACCCGGCGGCCCCTTCGCCAAGGAAAAGGCCCCCGACCCCGCGGTGCAGGCCGCGCTGGAGGCCCGCTTCAACCTGGACAAGCCGGTGCACCAGCAATTCTTTATCTATCTGGGGAACCTGCTGCACGGCGACTTCGGCGTGTCGCTGAAGACGGGGCGCGAAATCTCCCAGATCATCAGCGAGAAGTTCGCGGTTTCGGCGAAGCTGGGCGGTATGGCCGCCTTTTGGGCGGTGGTGCTGGGGCTGATCCTGGGCTCCGTCGCCGCGCTGTGCCGCAACCGCTGGCCGGACCGGCTGATCATCTTCCTGACCACGCTGTTCGTGTCGGTGCCCAGCTTCATACTGGCCACGATACTGCTGCTGGTGTTCGCGCTGACGCTGAAGTGGGTGGGCGTGTTCGACGCCAACAATCCCAACTACGTGCTGCCGGTGATTTCGCTGATGCTGTACCCGATGAGTTACATCACCCGACTGACCAAGTCGTCGATGCTGGACGTGCTGGGCCAGGATTACATCCGCACCGCCCGGGCCAAGGGCGTGCGGGACTCGCTGGTCATATTCAAGCACGCGCTGCGCAACGCGCTGATTCCGGTGATCACCTACGTCGGCCCGATGGTGGCCTACATCCTCACAGGCTCCATGGTGGTGGAGACGGTGTTCACCATCGGCGGACTGGGCACCGAGTTCGTGCGTTCCATCAACAACCAGGATTACCCGCTGATCATGGCGACCACGATCTTCCTGGCGGTGCTGATGGTCATCGCCACGCTGATCAGCGACCTGGTGTACAAGCTGGTCGACCCGAGGATCACCTTTGACTGAGGAGGGATGAAGCCATGACATACAACGCAGACAAGCTGCCCAAGAAAAACCTCCTCAGCCTGCAGATCGATGTGAGCAAGTTTGAAAAAGCTTCCGACGCTGAGAAGGCCCAGCACGAGACCATGCGGGAGTCCACCACCTTCTTCCGCGACGGCATGCGCAAGCTGCGCAAGAACCCGCTGGCCATGATCAGCCTGTTCGTGCTGATTGCGCTGGTGCTGATCATCGTGGTCGTGCCCATGTTCTACCCCTACAGCTACGAGCAGATGATCACCGTCAACGGCAAGCGTGACAAGACGGCCAAGAACCTGGCGCCGTTCACCTATTCCAAGAACGAGCAGAAGGCGATCGACGAGGGGCAGAAGATATTTCCCCATATCTTCGGTACCGACGAGCTGTGCCGCGATTACTTCATACGCGTGCTCTACGGGGCGCGGGTTTCCCTGGCGGTGGGCCTGTTCGCCAGCCTGATCGTGCTGGTCATCGGATTGCTGTACGGCTCCATATCCGGCTACTTCGGCGGCAAGGTGGACATGGTGATGATGCGCATCGTCGATATCATCTACTCCCTGCCCGACACCCTGATGGTGGTGCTGCTGTCCGTGGTGATGAACCAGGTGCTGGGCAACGCCATGAAGGGCAGCATCGTCAGCAAGATCGGCCCGAACATGGTCTCGCTGTTCGTGGTGTTCGGCGTGCTGTACTGGGTGGGCATGGCCCGCCTGGTCCGCGGCCAGATACTGTCCATCAAGAACAATGAATACGTGCTGGCCGCCCAGGCCATGGGCGCGAAGCCGGGCCGCATCATCCGCAAGCACATACTGCCCAACTGCATGTCCGTCATCATCATCTCGGTGGCCCTTCAGATTCCCTCGGCCATATTTACCGAGAGCTTCCTGTCGTTCATCGGCCTGGGCGTGCAGGCGCCGATGCCCTCGCTGGGTTCGCTGGCCAACGCGGCCCGCGGCGGCATGCAGAGCTATCCCTACAAGATGGTGTTCCCTGCGATCATCATCTGCCTGATCGTGCTGAGCTTCAACCTGCTGGGCGATGGCCTGCGCGACGCCTTCGACCCGAAGCTGAGGAGGTAATGGGCATGAATGAACCGCTCTTGCAGGTCAAGAACCTGTGCACATCCTTCAATGTGGATTCCGGCGAGGTGCGCGCCGTCAACGGCATTTCCTTCAACCTGGACAAGGGCCGGGTGCTGGGCATCGTGGGCGAAAGCGGCAGCGGCAAGTCCGTCACCGCCTACTCCATCATGCGCATACTGGTGGAGCCGGGCAGGATCACCGACGGCCAGATACTGTACAATGGCGAGGACATCGTCAAGTATTCGGAGAAGCAGATGCGGGAATTCCGCGGCAAGCGGGTCTCCATCATCTTCCAGGACCCCATGACCTCGCTGAACCCGGTTTACACCATCGGCAACCAGCTGCGGGAGGCCATACTGCTGCACACGGACCGCAACCGCGAGCAGGCCAACGCCCGGGCGCTGGAGATGCTCCGGCTGGTGGGCGTGAACGAGCCGGAGAAGCGGCTGAAGCAATACCCCCACGAGCTGTCGGGCGGCATGCGCCAGCGCGTGATGATCGCCATGGCCCTGGCCTGCGAGCCGGACATACTGATCGCCGACGAGCCCACCACCGCCCTGGACGTGACCATACAGGCCCAGATCCTGGAGCTGATGCAGTCGCTGCAGAAGAAGCTAGGCATGGCCATCATCATGATTACCCACGACCTGGGCGTCATCGCCGACATGTGCGACGAGATCATCGTCATGTACGCCGGCCGCATCTGCGAGCGCGGCACCGCCGACGAGATCTTCTACAACCCCCGCCACGAGTACACCAAAGGCCTGCTGCGGTCGATCCCGCGGCTGGAGACCGGTCACGAGCGGCTGATCCCCATCGCCGGCTCGCCGGTGGACCTGACAAACATGCCCAAGGGCTGCTCGTTCGCTTCCCGCTGCGACAACTGCATGAAGATTTGCCTCAGCACGCTGCCGGAGGAGCTGGACATCAACGATTTCCATAAGGCCTCCTGCTGGATGAACGTCAAGCAGGTTTACGAAGAGGCCGCGGCTGAAAAGGAGGCTGAGTCCAAATGAGCGAATACCTCCTCGAGGTCAAGGACCTGAAACAGCATTTTCCGATCCGCACCGGCTGGTTTTCCAGCAAGCCCCTGAAGGCCGTGGACGGCGTTTCTTTCGAAATCAAGCCCGGCGAGACGCTGGGCCTGGTGGGGGAGAGCGGCTGCGGCAAGACCACCGTGGGACGCACCATACTGCACCTGTACCAGCCCACCTCGGGCGAGATCATCTACAACGGCCAGCAGATTACGTCCCAGAACATTCACAAGTTCCGCCAGGAAATGCAGATCGTGTTCCAGGATCCGTATTCCAGCCTGAACCCTCGCATGACGGTCTCCGACATCGTGGGCGAGCCGCTGGACATCCACAAGCTGTACGGCACCAGGGGCGAGCGGGACGCGCGCATCAAGGAGCTGCTGCGGCTGGTGGGGCTGAACTCCGACCACGCCCGCCGCTACGCCCATGAGTTCTCCGGCGGCCAGCGCCAGCGCATCGGCATCGCCCGCGCCCTGGCCGTAGACCCGAAGTTCATCGTCTGCGACGAGCCGGTTTCCGCGCTGGACGTGTCCATACAGGCCCAGGTGATCAACACCTTCGAGGACCTGCAACAAAAGCTGGGCATCGCCTACCTGTTCATCGCCCACGATCTGCTGGTGGTGAAGCACATCAGCCGGCGCATTGCGGTGATGTACTTGGGCCGCATCATGGAGATCGCTGACGCCGACGAGGTCATTACCCACCCGGTGCACCCCTATACCCAGTCGCTGATCTCGGCCATTCCGATCCCTGACCCCAACACGGCCCGCACCCGCAAGCGCATCCCGCTGGAGGGCGACGTGCCAAGCCCGCTGAACATGCCGTCGGGCTGTGCTTTCCGAACCCGCTGCCGCTATGCCACCGAACGCTGCGCCCAGGAGTGCCCGACCCTCGCGGAGATCGGCCCGGGTCACCGCGTCGCCTGCTGGAACCCCCATGAATAGGACCGGGGAGTGAATACCGATGAAAAAACTGCTTGCGGCACTGTTGGCCGCGATGATAATACTGTCCTGCCTCACCGCCCTGGCGGACGCCGGCTCCGAGCCGGACTGGTCTGAATACGACAAGCTGATCGCGGACATCAAGACCGAGAGGGATCTCGCGGTTCGCGAGGACATGCTGCATCATGCCGAGGCGTTGCTGATGGACACCGGCGCGGTGCTGCCGCTCTACTATGACAACTCTGCGATTTTGCAGCGAGGCACCGTTTCGGGCGTGTACAATGACCCGTTTGGCATCACCTACTTCAAGAAGGCTGCCGTGGAGGGCTCCGATACGCTGCGCGTCAACCTGTTCGGCGAACCGGAAACCATGGACCCGGCGCTTTGCGTGGCCATGGATGGGGCGATTTTGGCCAACGCCTGCTTCGGCGGACTCTACGCCCGGAACGCCCAGGGCAAGCCGGAGCCGAACTACGCCACCGGTTGCGAGATCAGCGCGGACGGCCTGACCTATACCTTTTCCATGCGCGAGGGCTTGAAGTGGTCCGACGGCACGCCGCTGGACGCCCATGACTTCGAATACAGCTGGAAGCGGGCCGCCGATCCACTGACCGGCGCGGGCTACAGCTATATGTTCAACGGCATCAAGGGCTATCCGAAGAACCTGGCCGTGGCGGCCTCGGCAGACGGCTCCACCCTGACCGTGGAGCTGAGCGCGCCCTGCGCCTACTTCCTGGATCTGATGGGCTTTGTCGCCACCTTCGCCGTGCCCCGCGCTGCCGTGGAATCCGCGCCGAACGCGAAGCTCAGTCCCGGGTCCTGGACCCATCAGGCCGGCTTCGTGTGCAGCGGTCCCTTTGTGGTTTCCCAGTGGAAGAACGACGAGTATCTTGAGCTCAGCAAGAACCCCAATTACTGGGACGCGGATAACGTGAAGCTGGAAAAGATACTGTTCATGCTCTCCACCGATGCCACCGCCGTTTACACCGCCTATATGGCCGGCAACCTGGATCTCATCAGCAACATCCCCAGGGACGAGGTCCTCCCGCTGAAAGAAAGCCCCGAGTTCCACATATTCGATCGACTGGGTACCCAGTTCATCTGCTTTAACGTGAAGTCCTACCTGTTTGACGGCATGACCGTGGAGCAGGCCGCCGCCATGCGCAAGGCCTTCGCCATACTGATCGACCGGGATTTCATTGTCGAGACCGTGGCCCAGTATGGCCAGAAGCCCGCAAACTGCTACATTCCCTACACCATGGCCGACGGTCGGGGCGGGTTCTTCAAGACCAGCGACCCCGATTACGCCTATCCGGTGGTCGCCACCCTGGACAGCGGCGAGAAGGCCGAGGGGTATTTCGATTTGGACGTGGACGTGAAGGGCGCCATCGAGCTGCTGAAGCAGGCGGGCTTCAAGTTCGACGGGGACAAGCTCTCCGCCGACACGCCCATCGTCTTTGAGTTCCTGACGCTGAACGCAATCGCTGCGACCAACATCGGCGAGTGCATCCAACAGGACCTTGCCGCGGTGGGCATCGAAATGGTCATCCGCGCAGTCGAATTCAAGGAATACGTCAGCGAGTTGCTCTCCGGCCACTATGACGTGGCTGCCGGCAGCTGGAGTTCAGATTTCAACGACCCCCTCGGCATGCTGGAGATGTGGAGCTCCACCTCCGGCAACAATTTCTGCTTCCTGGGCAGATAACCCCATTGCTTTGGTCTCAAACGGCGACATGCCGTTTCAGATAATACACTTTAGGAGGAACCAACCCATGAAGAAGCTGCTTGCAGCACTGCTGGCCATGATGATGCTCTTCTCCTGCGTCGCCGCCATGGCGGACGCGGGCTCTGAGCCCGATTGGACCGAGTACAACACTCTGATCGCGGAAGTCAAGGCCGAGACCGATTTCACCGAGCGCGAAGCCAAGATGCACCAGGCCGAGGACATCCTGATGGCCACCGGCGCGATCCTGCCCATCTACTACTATAACGATCTGTATATGCAGAAGCCCGGCGTGAGTGGCATCTATTCCAACCTGTTCGGCTTCAAGTATTTCCAGTATGCCACTGTGGAGGGCTCCGATACCCTGCGCCTGAACCTGGCTTCCGAGCCGGATCACCTGGATCCCGCCCTGAACAGCTCCGTGGACGGCGCCTGCCTGGCCATCGCCTCCTTCGGCGGCCTGTACACCTACAACGCCGACGGCGAGCTGCAGCCTGATTTCGCCACCGGCTACGAGGTGAGCGAGGACGGCCTGACCTACACCTTCACCATGCG
>ONJE01000398.1 GCA_900318045.1 uncultured Eubacteriales bacterium | reverse complement strand
GGGCAGCCGTCGGCACAGGGGCAGGCGGTGAGCAGCTCCCGGGCGTGGGCGAACAGCTCGCGATGCATCTCGAACACCCGGTCGGAAAGGCCGATGCCCCCGGGCACGGAGTCGTACAGGTAGATCGTCGGGCTGCCGGTGAAGGTGTCCTTCACGTGGTAGACCACGCTGATATCCTGGGGTGCGCACATCAGGTACATTGGCGCAATGTGGCGCAGCAGGTGGGCAAGGCCGATCAGGGCGTTCTTCAGCGGCTCGCGCTCGTAAATTGCCTCCAAATTGTCCGGCAGCGTCCACCAACAGGCCGTGGTCTGCATCTCCAGCTCCGGCAGCGTCACCGGGCCCCAGCCCAGGTTCTCGTGGGTATCGAAGGCGATCTTCTTGAACACCGTCACGATGCTCGAGGTCAGCACCTCGCCCCGGCTCCGCTTCAGCGGGCCGTCCGGCTCCCGGTCAAACTCGTCCAGCACCTTCAGGGACGTGGTCAGGTCGGCGTCGGTATAGTAGCCCACGTCCACCCGGCGGATGTAGGCCTTCTTGTCGTCGAAGTCCAGTTCCTCCACCTGGTACTGGGTGCCCTCGTGCATGTAGATGGCATACTGGTGCAGCAGCATCGGCACGGTGAATCGGTCCATCTCGCCAATGACCCGGTGCTTCTTCGGGTCGGTGATGTCCACGATCAGGAAATTCTGGTCGGTGGCACTTCTCAGGTTGATGCCCGCCTGGGGGAACTCCTCGGCCATCCAGTAGTATTTCCCGGCCACCTGGCGAAGTATGTTCTCGTCCCGCAGGTAGCCCAGCGGCTCCGGCGTATCCTCGACGCCCTGGAAGCGTTCGCCCTCCTCAAAGGGCAGCTCGTATGCGGCGCACTTCATGTGGTTCAGGAGGATATACAGGTTGTCGGGGTTGATCAGCGCCCGTTCCGGCGACTGGGCAAAGAAGTACTCCGGGTGCTGTATGATGTACTGGTCCAGCGGGCTGGAGGACGCCACCACGATCAGCAGTGACACGCTTCCCCGCCGTCCGGCGCGGCCCGCCTGCTGCCACGTGGAGGCAATGGTGCCGGGGTAGCCGCACAGCACGCAGGCGTCCAGCTGGCCGATGTCGATGCCCAGCTCCAATGCGTTGGTGGACACCACCGAGGTGATGTTGCCCGCCCGCAGCTCCCGCTCGATCTCCCGCCGCTGGGTGGGCAGGTAGCCGCCACGGTAGCCGCGCACCTTCCCGGCGTTGCCCAGCGGGTCGCGGACCATGTCCTTCAGATACCGCACCAGCACCTCCACCGTCAGGCGCGAACGGGCAAACACGATGTGCTGCACCCCGGCCCGCAGCAGCGATGCGGCGATCTTCCGGGTTTCGGGGATGCTGCCGGCGCGGATGCCCAACTGGGCGTTCACCACCGGCGGGTTGTAGAACACCACGTGGCGCTGGCCCGTCGGGGCTCCGTTCTCGTCAATCAGCCGGACGGGCTTGCCAATCATCGTCTCGGTGAGCTCCTTCGGGTTGCAGATGGTGGCCGAGCAGCAGATGAAGGTGGGATTTGCGCCGTAGAAGGCGCAGACGCGCTTCAGGCGGCGGATCACGTTGGCCAGGTTCGAGCCGAACACGCCCCGGTAGGCGTGGATCTCGTCGATGACCACATACTTCAGGTTTTCGAACAGCTTGACCCACTTTGCGTGGTTGGGCAGTATGCCCTGGTGCAGCATATCCGGGTTGGTAACCACCACGTGGCCCGCCTGCCTTATCGCCGAGCGCGCCGAAGCGGGCGTATCCCCGTCATAGGTATACGCCTTGATGCCCACGCCCATATCCTGGATCATGCTGTAAAGCTCCGCTACCTGGTCGCTGGAAAGCGCCTTGGTGGGAAACAGGTACAGCGCCCGGGAAGCCTCGTCGGCCAGGATCGACTGGAGCACCGGCACGTTGTAGCACAGCGTCTTGCCCGAGGCCGTGGGCGTTACCACCACGAAGTCCTGCCCCGCCAGCGCGGCGCGTATGGCCTGGGCCTGGTGGATGTAGGGCCTGTCTATCCCCCGCTTCTTCAGCGTCCGGACGATGCGCCCGTCCAGCTCCGGCGGGAATTCGCCGTAAATCGCCGGCCGTGCCGGCATCACATGCCAGCTGGTCACGTTGTCCATGAAGGCGGGGTTCTGGCGGAGTTTGGAGATATATTCTGCGATATTCATTGCTTCTATGAGTTTATTCTATCTAAGTTGCCCATTCCCTGCATTCTTACTGTGAAAATGGTAGACTATCTATCTGTGGTGCTGTAGCGAAGGTGTCCGTACCACCACCAATTTCTGTGGTTTTCGGATAGTGTGACGGCGTAAGTGCCTCGCCACCGTGCGATTTTCATCCATAGTGTATCCACACAGTGGAGTACCTATTTAGAATGATTCCAAGTTGTTTCTCTATATAAGAGGTTTTTTTCTTCTGCCCACCGCCTTGGTAACAACTCCATACCTTATATTTTTTACTGAATCAAATATATCAAAGTTGATGGCAAAGACGTGTTTCATGATTACGATATATACGATAAGA
>ONJE01000353.1 GCA_900318045.1 uncultured Eubacteriales bacterium | reverse complement strand
GCAGGTGGGTGAGCTCGTAGCCGTCGATGGCGATATTGCCACTGTCGATGGGCCAGACTCCTGCGATGGCGTTCAGCATGGTGCTCTTGCCCGCGCCGTTGCCGCCGATCACGGTCACGAAGTCGCCGTCCGCAAGGCGCAGGTTCAGCCCGTCCAACGCCACCTTTTCGTTGACGGTCTTGGGGTTGAAGGTCTTTCGCACGTTCACCAGCTCAAGCATGGCCCCTGCCCCCTTTCAAATTCGCCTTCCAGTAGGGTACGGCGAGGAACACGGCCACGATCAGCGCAGACAGCAGCTTCAACAGGTTCGTATTCAGCCCCAGCCACAGCACCACCTGTATGACGATGTAGTAGATCACCGCGCCGATGGCCACGCCGGTGAGCTTCAACGCGAAGTTGCGGAACAGCTTTCCGAAGATCACGTCGCTGATGATGACGGCGGCCAGGCCAATCACAATGGCCCCGCGGCCCATATTCACGTCCACGAAGCCCTGGTAGTGGGAGAGCATGGCCGAGGACAGCGCCACGATGCCGTTGGAGATCATCAGGCCCAGGATCTTGCAGACGTTCGTGTTGATGCCCTGGGCGCGGCTCATGGCCCCGTTGGCGCCGGTGGCGCGCAGGGAGCTGCCCAGCTCCGTTCCAAAGAACCAGTAAAGCACAGCGATCACCAGTACCAGCACGATGAGGGATGTGAAGATCGGGTTGGACAGATCGAGCGCCCGCACGTTGCGCTGGCTGACGATCAGCGCGTACTTGGTGACGTTGATACCCTGATTGGCCTTGAAGCCCATGATGGCCAGGTTGATGGAATACAGCGAAAGCTGAGTGAGTATGCCGGACAGGATCGGCGGAATGCCCATGGCGGTGTGGAAGATGCCGGTCACGAGTCCCGCCAGCATGCCCGCGACTATCGCGCACGCAAGCGCCAGCCACACGTTGAGGCCATTCAGCATCAGCATCACGCACACCGCGCCGCCGGTGGCCATGGTGCCGTCCACGGTCAAGTCCGCCAGGTCTAGCACCTTGTAGGTGATGTACACGCCGATGGCCATGATGCCCCAGATCAGCCCCTGGGCCACCGCGCCGGGAAGGGCGTTTAATAGAGATGTCAGGTTCAAGGCAATTCCTCCAGACAGGTCAGGGAGGGGGATCGGTCCCCCTCCCGTTTATGGATTACTGAATGGCCATGTAGTCCTCGGGCACGGTCACGCCCAGCAGCTCGCAGAGCTCGGTGTTGTACTCATTAGTGACGTTGGGAGCAAACGCGACGTTCAGCGTGGCGACGTCCGCGCCGTTCACCAGCACCTCATAGGCCATGTCGCCGGTGGCGTAGCCCAAGTCGTAGTAGCTGATGGACAGGGTGGCCACACCGCAGCCCTTGCAGATGCCCTCTTCACCGGCGATGACCGGTTTCATGGCGGGCTCCACCACGTTGCGAATGGCCTCGGTGCAGGAGGCGGCGGTGTTATCGGTGGGAATGTAGATCACGTCGCTGCCGTCGCAGGCAGACTGGGTGACGGAGGCTACATCGTTGGAATCGGCGAAGGTGTATTCCACACATTCATAGCCCATGTCCGTCAGATACCCGGTGATCACGTCCACCTGATACTTGCTGTTCGGCTCGGCGGAGCAGTACAGCAGGCCCACAACCTTGGCATCCGGAAACAGTTCGTTCAGCATCGCAGCCTGCTCATCCAGCGGGGCCAGGTCAGATGTACCGGACACATTGATGCCCGTCGCGCCGGTCCAGTCGTCGATGTCCAGCGCTGTAGCGTAATCGGTGACGGAGGTGCCCAGGATCGGGATATCACCGGTGGCGGCCACGGCGGCCTGCAGGGCGGGCGTAGCATTGGCCATGATGAGATCCACATTGTTCGACACGAAGCCGTTCACGATGGTGGAGCAGGTGTTGGAATCGCCGGAGGCGTTCTGGACATCAAAGGTGACGGCGTCGCCCAGCTTCTCGGTCAGGGCGTCCTGGAAGCCCTGGGTGGCGGCGTCCAGCGCGGGGTGCTGAACCAGCTGGCAGATGCCCACGGTGTAGGTTTCTTCGGCAATGGCGGCCATGCTCAGGCAGAGCATGCTGGCGATGAGGATGGCAAGCAGTTTCTTCATAATGGGGTTCCTCCTAAGAAAGAATGTATCATAAAAGCGGCCCCCCATCTGGAGAGCCGCCTCGATGATCCTTGATCCATGTCCGCGATTCTTCAGATGGGAAACGGCGTAAACCAAAAGCCAAAAATGCCAAAAAACAACTGCGCAAAGAAAAATCGCACAGCATTGAAATTGACATACAAAGTCTTCGCAACGCGGCAGATAGCGAGGCGAGAAACGGTACAATAACTATGATGACGACACTTCATACCATTTCCCACCTTCCCTGTTCCTTTGATTGGCATTATATCACGAACCAAGAAAATGTCAACAGCACGCAACCATGCTAAAGCGTTAAAATATTATTATGAAAAACCCATCTAATTATAACGCAACGCAGCCCACTTCACGGGTGCGGACACGCACGATATTTTCAACATCGGTGATAAAGATCCTGCCTACGCCGATGTTGTCGGTGTGCAGCACTTGCTTTGCGGTTTCGATGACCTGCCTGACGGGTATCTTGCTGACTACGATGCCCTCCTGAATCTTGGGCTTCAGCGTGATCTCAACAGGCGTGCCGCGGTAGTATGCCGGAACTGCTGGACGAACTCGTGGTTGCCCGTGCGGACAACCTACTCAAGAAGGTATCCAGGGCCTATGCCCAGGTGGATCTGCTGATTCTGGACGAGTGGCTGCTGTGCGCGCTCACGGTTCAACAGGCCTTTGACCTTCTGGAGATCATTGAGGCCAGAACCAAGCACGGCGCGACGGTGTTCTGCACCCAGTACGATACGGACGGCTGGTATGAGCGCATTAATTCCGATCCCAACCAGGAT
>ONJE01000040.1 GCA_900318045.1 uncultured Eubacteriales bacterium | reverse complement strand
TGCCGCAAAAATCGCCCCGCCCGCGGCGTACATGCCGCCGCGTACGATTGAAGATCGGGGCGCTCCGCCCCCGATACCCCCGGCGAGTTAGCGTTGTTACGGATCGCGCCAGCCGCCATTCCTGTTCCCTGTTCCCTGTTCCCTCGTCTCCTCGATAAATCAGAAGTTACCGGTAATTTTCAAAGCTCATGGTTCGATCATATAAACAGTTTTCGGAAGTCACGTGCTCGTGATATGGAACTGATACTGTTCTAAATAGAAAAAGAAAAGATCCTTGACGCTTCGCTCCGCCAAGATGACAAGCCTCGTGGTGTCATCCTGAGCGAAGCGAAGGATCTTCACATTTTATTTAAGCTTGGTCTGAACAGGAAATCAAACAGCTGCCCCGGAACAGCCAATACAGCCACTCCGGGGCAGCTCATTTCAGGATACACGCGATCAATGGCGGATTATCTCAGCCATGCGGTCATTTACGGCATGAATGGGCTTCCCTGACGCCACGCCGCCATGGCTTCAACTCCGCACGAGCTCATGGCGTTTATCCGCCTTTTCGGCGTTTCCCATTGAAACGAGGGACTCCCTGTCTACCGCCGGGCTGAAGAGATAGCCCTGATACAGGAGGCATCCGATCTGCTCCAGCGCCTCCTTCTGTTCAATGGTTTCGACGAATTCGGCGAGCACCTTGAAATCCAGTGACTTCGACAGGAATACAATGGAATTGATGATCTCTTTCGTGCGGTTGTTGGTCAGAATCGATCTGACCAGATTCCCGTCCAGCTTCACAAGATCAAACTGATTGTGTTGCAGATATTGCAGGGAGGTGTGCCCCATGCTAAAATCGTCCAGGGCAAAGGTGTAGCCGAAGGACCTGATCTTTTTTATCAGCTCCCCGGTGGCTTCCGTCGTCACAAGCTCGGTTTCCTCCGTTATCTCGATGCAAACATTCCCCTGCTTCAGGCGATAGCGCTCGGCGAGCGACTGCAGGAAGGGAACGATTCTTTTATCGTAGAGCGTGGACACCGTGATGTTGACGCTCAACTTGAATTTTTCGCCAAAGCATTCCCTGAAGCTCTCCGAATCCCGAACGGACTTTTCGATGATGAACGTCTCCAGCCGGTAGAGCTCCCCGCTTTCCTTCGCAAGGTGAACCACAAGCGGCGGATAGATGATGCCGTATCTACTGTGGTTCCAGCGCAAAAGGGATTCCGCGCCGATGCATTGGTTTTTGTTGTCAAATTGCGGTTGGTATTTTATCAGCAGCGGGCTTTCCACATCATCCGGCGAAGCATCCGGCGAAGAGGCGTCAAGGGAAACCCGGAGATCTGTCGCAAGGAGCTTGGCCAGCTGTCCGACGTTGCCTTCCTGCTCCGTCAGGATCACCTCCTCGGTGGTTTCCTCGCTTCTTTTGAGAATCCCCACGAGTTCGTTCATCGCGTAAGAAAACTCATTAAGTGTTTTTTTCTCATACAGGATCACAAACGGCGCATAACAGGCGACGGATATGACGATGTTCATCAGCTGAACCACGATTCCCACAGCTGAACCCGTAGAAAGAAATCCGCTCAACAGCGCAGGCGTGGTCCAGGGCACGGAATTCGCAACCATAGGCAGGAAGCCTACCCTGGTCAGAAAATAGGCGTTGGTATAGCACAGTACCGGAGCCAGAACAAACGGAACCATCAGAAGCGGATTATAGATCACTGGAAAACCGAAGACAAGCAGCTCGCCGATATTGAACAGGCTGGGCAGACATGCGATGCGGGAGAGCTTTCTTGTGGAGCTGCGCTTTCCAAAGATCATCATCGCAATCAGAAGTCCCAGCGTGCATCCCGTACCGCCCATATTGACGAAGGTATCAATAAAGCTCTTTGAAACAATCTCCCCGGGAATGATGGCCGTGAACATATCCTCGGCAACCTGGTTCAACACGTTATTACCGTGGATTCCGAAGCACCACATAACGCTAATCAAAACGATAAACAGCAGGCCGCTGAAATAGGAGCGATGCATTCTCATGAATACGGCGTCCACCGCCCTCATGAACAGATATTGGACGCTCTGCACCTGGAAGCACACGGTAATCAGGAAATTTGCGACGGCAAAACACAGGACCACAGCCAAAAATGGCGGCACGGTATGCAAGGCGGCGTTAAAGACGGAATCCGCCCCGTCCACAAAGACTGTTATTCTCGTTTTGAACAAGGCTTCAAACTTCTGAAACAGCACTGAACCGATGATTCCCGCGAGCAGCGCACTGAAAACGCCCTGTCCGCTGAGCAGGGACAAATCAGGCTCTCCGGAAAAGAAGCCCACGAGAATAAAGAAGCCTGTCAGGCAGCCCAGAAGGCTGCTGAATCCAAATACAAGTCGCTGGCCTTCTTCCGTCTGCCGTATGTAACACTGGTTGATCGCTATGGTCAGATAGACCGCGAGAATGCCTACCGTCGTGAATTGAATGGTTTGAATCACGCTGCGCAGGGCTCCTCCCAAGAAGGAATCCAAAAAATCCTGATACCCCTGGAACGGAAAGCCGTTAAGCATAACCGTGATACTGCCAACGAACAGTATCGGGATGACCATCGCCAGACTCGTCTTTATCGTGCTGGTGATCACAGAAGCCTTCTTTTGAAGCCGTATATTCATGGGCAAAGCCTCCAAACCATGCATACCGTTAAGATTATTAAATCGAAATCAAACGCACTGTCCACCCCAAGAGCGCTCATTATCGTCAGTATAGTGTATACCGGCGTTATTCCTCTCAAAAACCAGCGACAGATTAATTACTTTTTCGCTCACTGATGAGCGCCTGCACTTCCTCCAGCCTTGGCGGATGCAGCGGAAGCGGGAACCTTGAAATCGCCACTGCGGCGCATGCGCTGGCAAAGCGCACCAGCTCGTCGTCGTCCATGCCATGCAGCAAGGCATACACACAGCCCGCCTTGAAGGTGTCCCCTGCTCCGAGGGTGCTCCTGACCGCGACGTCGAAAGGCTTCATGCGGCGGATGGTTCCGCCCTTCCTGGCAAAGCGCATCTCGTCGCCGCCCTGGGTGAGAATGGTGAGACCGTCTGTGTTATCCAGCATCAGCGCCATCACATCCTCCGGGGCCATGCCCGCGTAATGCTCCGAGACGCATTCCCCAGAAACAACATTGACGGCGGCGCAGCGGTGCAGCGGTGAATCGTGGGGGCAGTCGACAGTCACATAGGGAATGTGGTGCTTCCGGCACAGTTCTGCTGCCAACAGCGAGTCCTCTCCAAAATAGGGATCGATGGCCGCGGCCTTGCAGCCAACAATGTCCTTCTCCTGCGGGACGCTCCACCAGCGCTTTCCCGAAGCGAACAGTGCCTGAAATCTGCCCATCGGCGAGCGCGTCAGTCCCGCGATCACCACATAGTCCATCACGCCGGGATCGTCCTCTATGAAGCGCAACGAACTGAGATCCACCCGCTTGTGTGCATAGAACGACTTCAGCATCGGCGCAACCTCGGCGCCGATCCAGGTGCCGTCTATCCTGACGGAGACGCCGAGGGAATCCAGTACCGTCGCCGCAGTACCCGTCTCCCCGCCGGGGAGGAAATACTGCTCTTGTATCTCAGAATATTCGTCCGGTTTCAGGAATCCATCCCTCAGAAGAAAGGAATGGGTACCCAATACCTGGCCGTATAGATATACTTCAGACTTCTGATCTTTTGCCATGTAGGCCCCCTGAACAATGGTGAATCCTCGTTCCCTTATTATAGTGAACGCATGTTCACTTGTCAAGCCAAATATATATTAATACTTTGCAGTAATACTTTGCTGGCAACTATTCAGCCAGGTTACTTCTGATTTGTCGGGGAGATGCGTCAGCCCAAAGCCTTCCCCAGGCAGCGAAGCTGCCGGTTCAGGGGAAGGTGGCTTTCGGTGAAAACGCTCGTGTTTTTGCCGAAAGACGGAAGAAGTCGTTCTCCTGGGAGAAAGCGTGCAAATCGTCGATACCGTAGGGGGACCGATCTCTTCCGACCTCGCTGCGCGAACGCTTCGCTAGGCCTACGGCAACGGCCACCTACCACGGGCCTACCGGCCCCATCTCGCTGAAAACGGCACACTGTGCCGTTTTCCGGGCGCTCGATGCCCCTGAACCGCTCCCTTTGGTCGCTGGGGAGGGCTTTGATAACCGCGTCAGCCGCTATTCCTATTGTCTATTCCCTATTGCCTATTGCCTGAGCCTCAACCCGCCAAATCAAAATCTGTATGCGACTGAACAGTTACCTTTTAAGGAAATACCGCACAATTGGGTGTTGGCATGGCGAGGTGAATTTTAGTCAGGCGTGGCCTGCAAATTTCGCAGGCTTACTGGGTTCGAGCGCCCGGAAAACTCTCCAGTGGAGAGTTTTCAGCAAGAACGGGCTGGCAAGCCCTGGAGGTAAGTCAAGGAATTTGCAGACTGCGGATGGCTGAAAGTCATCCGTCAGGCTGCCACCCATATTGTGCGGTATTTCCTTAAGGCTCTTTAACATCTCATCCCTTGATGGCGCCGACGGTCATTCCCCTTACGAAATACTTTTGCAGGAATGGATAGAGCAGGATGGGCGGAATCGTGGCGATCAGGATCAAGGCGGACTTGACCGCGACCGCAAGGGATGCGTTTGCTCCCACACCCCCAGCCTGTCCGGCCATGGCACTTCCGCTGACGATATTGCGCAGCAGCAGCATGACCGGGTATTGGGAATCGTTCAGATAAATCAGGCTGTAAAACCAGTCGTTCCAGAAAAACACGGCGGTGTACAGGCCGATCGTTGCGATGGCCGCCCCGGAGAGGGGTAATACGATGTGGAGAAGAATCCCGAACCAGCCATAACCGTCGATCAGGGCGGCCTCTTCGAGTTCGACGGGGATCGTCCTGAAAAAGCTCATCAGTATGATGAGGTAGAACGGGCTGATCGCAAAGGGTATCAGCATGGCGAGGCGGGTGCCTGTCAGCCCGAGTGAAGCCACGAGCAGGTAGTTGGGAATCAGGCCGCCGCTGAAAAACATCGAAAAGACGACCAGCCGAATTATCACCTTTTGCCCACGCAGGAAGGACTTGCTGAGCGGATAGGCGAAGAGCACCGTCATCATAAGCGAGATGAGGGTGCCGCAGACGGTATGGAGGATCGTATTCCGATAAGAGGAGAGGAGTGTGGGATGGGAAAGAATCTGCCGGTAAGCGTCAAACGTAAAGTCGACCGGCCACAGGAAAACCTGGTCGTTCATGATCGCTTTGGACGATGAGAAGGATGTCGCGGCGATATAGAGGCAAGGGACGACGTAGACGGCCAGCACGACGAGCATGATGGCACTGATACACAGATCCACTGCCCCGCCGCGGCGCCCCGCAGGCTTCTTTTCGGAATTGGAAAGCATGGTGTCTCCTCCCTCAGTCAATAGAGGCTCTCACCGGTCAGAATCCGGCTCAGGAAGTTGGCGGAGCTGACCAATATCAACCCGATCACTCCGCTGAAAAGGCCGATGGCCGTGGCGTAGGAGTACTGGTTGGCGTTGGACTGCAGGCCCACCCGATAGACATAGGTATCGATAATGTCACTGACGGAGGAATTTGCAGGGGTGTACATCAGCAGGACCTTTTCAAAGCCCAGCGACAGGAGATTTCCGATCTTCAGTATCAGCATGACCATGATGGTGGGCAGGATCGAAGGGATGGTCACGTGGAGGACCTGTTGAAAGCGGTTCGCGCCGTCGATGCGGGCGGCCTCGTACAAATCATCCGGAATTCCGGCGATGGCAGCCAGGTACACGATGGCAGTCCATCCCGTGTGCTGCCATGCGTCCGTGAGTATATACAAGGCGCGGAAATATCCGGGTTCGTTCATGTAATACACGGGAGGTCTGCCGAAACATTCCCTCATCAGACGGGTAATGAGGCCACCGGAGGGGGACAAAAGCAGCGTCAGGATCGAAATGACCACTATCGTGGAGATGAATCGCGGCATAAAGCTGACTGTCTGGACCAGGCTCCTGAACCGTGACGTGCGCATCTCGTTCAGCAACAGCGCGAACAGTATCGGCAGGGGAAAGTTCACCAACAGGTTCAGCACCGCCAGGATCAGGGTGTTGCGAAAAGCGTTCCAAAACTGCGGCTGGCTCAGGAACTGTTTAAAATATCGAATACCCACCCAGCTTACGCCGTAGGGGCCGGTGAGGGGGCGATAGCGACGGAAAGCCAATACGTTGCCCAGCACGGGCACCCACTTGAACAATATGAAATAGGCGAGGGGCACCGCAGCCATGGCGTAAAACTGCCAGTATTGCGCCAGGTACTGCCTCCACGGCGTCTTTGGCGCCGCGGGGGCTCCCGCCCCTTTTCTGCTTTCACCGGGCTTCCTTCTCATGAGAATGTCCTCCCGTTTGGCCAGTATAGAAAAGGCGGGATGCCCGATTGCCGGACACCCCGCCGGGAAATCTGCTTAACGTTTATAAGTATTGTAAAGTGCGCAGAATTCCTCGATTCCCTTGTCCTTCATATCCTGCACATAGGCGTCCCAGTCGTCATCAATGCTCTTCTTCCCGGTGAGAAAAGCATCGTTCCAGACCTCGAAGGCATCATACAGCGTGGTTTGCAACAGCGCAGTTTCCTCGGCAGTCAAATCGTCGAAGAAGGGCGTCGGCGGAATGGTCTGGATGGCGTCGTCCATCTGCGCCACCGCAGCGTTGATCGCGGCAAAGTTGTCATCGTACTTGGTCATCTCCATGTCCATGTACCCTATCATCTGCACAGTACCGCAGCCATAGGCGTTCTGCATCGTCTTGTATATTCCTGCCGGGGAGGATGTGATGTCCTCAGCATAGACGATCCTGTCGCCATCCATGGTATAGGTTTCGCCCTCGATGCCAATGCACCAGATCCTGTTCGCCTCCTCGGAGAAGAAAACCTCGTCCAGCTTCCGCACGACCTGTTCAAAGTCCGGTCGTTTGGCGGTGCCGATGGGGAACATAATGCCGCTTCCGATGGGATTGCGGGGCTGGTGATGCGCCCCGCCCGGGCCGGCGAGTACGGGATAGAGGTTCAGCTTGAAGCCGTCGATCGTCGTTCCCTCCGTCCAGCCGCCGATCTGATCGTAATAGCCGTAGGTCGCCATCGCCTTGCCGGTGGCGAGCTTCTTGGCGGTGGAGGTATCGTCCTGCTTCATCTCCGGGTCCAGCAGTCCCTCTGCATACAGCTTTGCGAAGAAGGAGATATACTGTCTGTACTGCTCACTGATAGCGGCAGGGAAGTATTCCTTTTTATCGTAGTCCCAGCTGAGCACGCCGGTGCTGGTTGAGGAATACTGGCCCACGGAGATGCCCCAGGAAGGCATGGTCATGCGATACAACACACCGGGATTGATGATGGTGGTCAGCGGCAGGGAATCCGGGTAATCCGCCTTATAAGCCTTCAGGATTTCATACAGATCATCGAAGGTCCGGGGCGCGTCGAAGCCCTTCGCTTTCAGATAGTCCTCCCGCAGGATCAGGCCGCCGTCGTAGATGGGCTTCTCCCACAGTCTGGGGAGGTAATAATACTTGCCGTCGCTCAGCCGGATGGTTTCGATGTTCTCCTGCAGGCCCAGTTCCTCGACGCGGGCGTTGAAGTTGGGCGTCCACTGGGGATAATCGCTGATGGGCACCGCCGCGCCGTTCAGAACGAGCGAGGCATACTGCCCGGCAGTGTTCACGCCCAAGATCGCGTCCGGGGCGTTCTGGCCGGTGGACAGTGCAAGGGATACCTTGGTGCCAAAATCCGCCATTGGTATGGCTTCGATATTCAGTTTCACGTTGTACTTCTCCTGAATGGCAAGGAGCGCGGGCCAGTCTTCCCGGAACGGAAGCGTGGGATTATCGCTATAGTAAAGCGAAATGGTGACAGGAGCCTCCTCCGCCAAAGCGGAGATCAGCGAAAACAGCATCAGGAATGCAAGCAACAGGGTCAATAGTTTCTTCATGTTCGATGAATCTCCCTTCGTATTCTGGATTTCCCCCAGTATCTTCCAAATTGCTCCGTTTCATTATACCAAATGCAAAAAGGAAAAACAAGAACAAATCCACGAATTATTCATATCCCCCTCGATTTCCGGCAGAGCGTAGTACAGATAGCGGAACAGCCCATGAAGGCCAGCGAAACACCTTTACCATTCTCCGAACAATCTGATCATTCCAATCATTCTGCCCTATCGGCCTTTACTTCGTAGAAGTTGAACAGGATCAGGCCGGACGGGTTGAGCCGATAGGTCGTGATCCGTCCACCGAAGTATTGCAGCGCCTGGTTATTCCCGGCGCCAGCGGATTTGATGTAGTAACCACCATCGGCCTCAATCAATTGCCAAAGGCTCAGGAGGCCATCCCCGGGAGCGTCGGTCAAGGAGAGTCCCCCACTTTCACCACATGTGAGATACCGCCCGTCCTGATCGGTGAACATCAGCAATCCTTTTTCAGCTTCGTGCGCGGCGAAGATGAGGGCGTCATCGGGGAGCACATCCACCAGCGCATCACCGTAGCTGGCGATTTCGGTAACGTCCATGCTGGCACCGTTGCTATGATCCGCCAGTGTGCAGCCCTGCCCCTCGTTGTAAAGCACGTAAACGTGTCCATCCTGCGGCCTGTCCACCAGCACCGCAACAGTTCTGCCATCATAGGCAGGCATGGCGGCAGGGTCTTCTGAGTAAACGATAGACCATCTCCAGTTGAAGGCTTCCGGTGAGAGGCCTCCGACGCGTTCAGTCTCCTGGGCGATGTATTCTTTGACGATATCCTGTATCGTGCCTTCGTTTCCTTCTTCCAGCTGGGACCACAGCGCGTCTTCCTCCGAGAAAGATCTCAATCCACAGCCCTCATTCCCGAGGATGAAGTTGTTGACCGCGACCAGATAGCGCGCATCCGGCTGGAATGGCCGTCCATTGGCGAAGCCGTCAATGACGACCCGTTCACCGGAGAGCTTTGACATATCGTAACGGAAGTTGATGCCTCCGCTGATGATGTACGTGTATGGATCGTTCGCCGCCATAAAGTAAGGCTTCCCCCTGAGCACACGACAGGTCAATCTCTGGGCCGCGTTTTCTTCCAGCACGGCGAGAATATCCCTGCCGTACATAGGCAGTATCAGCACATTGTTGGCGTAACGGTACAGGCGGTACACTTCGCGTGTGGAGATGGGGCCGCTTCGTGGAATATAACCGCCGTTGACCGGTGAAGTGAATGAGGCGTCTACATCGAGGTGGTCAAGTCCTGTTGCGGCTTGCAGTGCTTCAAGGCCGGACTGGCCGAATTTCTCCTGCATGCGCTTCGTACCGATAGCCATCATAGCTGCGCTGACCAGGTCGAACGTATTGCTCTGAACGGTGAAAAACTGCTCTGAGCCATCCCATTCCCCAGTCAGCTCACCGACGGGAAGATCCAGCGCGGCGTCCGCCTGTTCCGCAAAGGGCCGTATTTTTTCCTGAAGGTCAGGATCAGGCTGGTAGTTTTTGAGGCTCAGGTTTTCCGTTTCGACAAGCGCGCAGATAAGCCCGCCCTGCATATCCTCCGTAAGGCGGAAGACCGTTTTGGTCAACTCCTGCCCGCCACCGTTTACGATGTGCACCTCCCGGCCCGCCTTGTCCATGGCGGCAGTGCAGGAATAAGCGGTAGAATGGTCGTGGCCCAGTATCAGCAGATCGATGCCTTCCGTGTTCTGGATAATGCGCATGCCCTGGTCTTCAGAGTTGAAGCCAAACGCCAGCGCTTTATCCGCGTCCCCCAATCCCCCATGGTAGGACACGATGATGATTTCGCATCCATCCTCACGCATCTGCGCGATATAGCGGTTAGCTTCCCAGGCCTGGTCATAATCCGCGTTGTCGGGATGGGCAAACCGGATGCCCGGGTAATTGGCCGGAATATCCCAGCGGGTGATGTCGGTATTTTCAAGGCCCAATATGCCGACCTTGTGCGCGTGCCCGTTCACCGTAACCTCGCGGACGACGTAGGCGCCAAAGGCGTTTTCGCCCCGCTGGTGGATGCCGTCGGTGCCGTCGTAGCAGGCATTGGCCGCCAACACGCGCACGCCGCCTTCCTCAAGCCAGTCATACACCCGGCGCATGGTGGCCCAGGGATAGTTGAATTCATGGTTGCCCAGCACCATGCAATCGTAGCCGATTTCCTTCAGGCACAGCGCCATGGGCTCCAGCTCGTCCCCGGGGCGCCCGAGGCTCAGGAGATGCTCTTCCGATATAGGCGTGCCCTGGAAAAGATCTCCGTTGTCGATCAGTATGACCTGCCCCCGCCCATAGGCATCGCGGATCTGCTGCACGGCGGTGGACACGCGCAGCATGTTCTGTGTCACCTTGCCCCCGGTCAGCAGATTGGTTTCCCAGCACTTCCCGTGCATGTCAGTGGTGGACAACACCACCAGCTCGGTTGAGGCGCCTTCCGCGTACACGACCGTTGAGAGGCAAACAAGCCACAACGTCACGCAGACGAGCAAGAGGAATACCCGTGTTCGGCGTTTCATTTTCAAACCTCCTTGTGGTACCTTTTAATGGCCTGGGCCTGTTTCTGTTCTCCATCTTCATCTGGTATAAACTGGACGTATTGTATCAGATCCCATCCTTTTTTTCAAGCAATTCGGGGAAAGGCCTTCTGTCGGCAGGTCGAATTCTGACAAATTCATGAAAAAACGCACGCGCGCGACCGACTTGATTGTGTTCCCTGCCCACAAGATGATATAATAAACCTGCTTGAATAATTGTGAACCATGGAGCGCCCCGTACGGCAAACGGGCGCTGGAGGCAATATGAAGAATCCCCGACTCAGGCGCATCGCATGCGTATTGGCGGCGTTGGTGCTGCTGGTCGCGCTTGGCGTGGCTTACGTGGCCTACAGTATCTCGAACGTCACCGAAGTGGCGGAAGCCGGCATGCTCAGAAAGCTGAATGGCATATCGTCATCCTTCCTGCGCATCCTCCAGATTCGCGCGAAAATCCAATCCAGCTACGACAAGATGCTGATGAGCAACGTCAGGCTCAGCGTCTTGCCCCTGCGCGAGCTCGCGAAGCAGGACGGCGACCTCGATATTCGCGCCTATGGCAGCGGCTTCGTGCTGCGCACAGACGGCGACAATATCACCCTGCCCCGGGAATTGGCCAATTCTTCAATCAACGCCCAATGCTTCAGGGATGCTTCGGGAAACCCCCTCTATACCGGCAGCTTCCATTGCGCCATCGACGGTTCAGCCAACGACGCATACCTGTGCATGTTCTGCAGCATCACGGACAATTACTATTATGTGGACTACACGCCCACCTACGAACGACAGGAATACGTGCGCTCCTATGTCGACATCACGGCCATACTGAATCAGATCGAAACCGTATTGCAGGGCTATGTGCTGCTGTATGTGCCGGACGACGGCGACAATACCCTGATCTTCAAATCGCCCTTTTTTGAAGACTGCGAGACCCTTGGGGAAACGGGGATCAATCCCAATCTGCCCGCCGGTTCCTTCGACACCTTTACGGTAAATGGCACCAAATGCATCTACACGCTGTCCGCTGCCGAATCAGTCCCGGCCAACGTCTCGTATGACCACTATCGGGCGGTTTTCGCCATGCCCTATGACAAGGCCACCTCACTGCCGCCGTCGCGATTCATTATACTCCTCGGCGTCGCCGCGTTGTTCTTTATCGTGGTCATCTCGTGGATACTCTCCGTGTTCGCGCTGATTCGCCGCGGCTTTGTCAGCGAAAGCCAGCGCAATCAATACAGCGTCGTCCGGGTGCGCAGGATCATCTCGGGCATCGGCATCGTTGGCGCATTGATCACTGTCCTGACGACCATGTTCTCCGGCGCGCTGCAGCTGCTGTATGACAAGACCATGGAGAACCAATACTTGCTGAATCTGATGGTCGCCGTGGACAGCCAGGCAAAGTATGACGCTGAAATCATCAAGGCCCACCAGGAGGGGATTTATGTCAGCCATGCCCAGCGCATCGCAAGCCTGCTTCACGTCCATCCCCAGCTGCGCAACCAGAAGACGCTGGATGATATGTGCCTCACCATCGGCGCGGATTACCTGATGCTGTTCGACGACCGCGGCGACGAGCTGCTCTCCAACGCCCCGTTCGTCAAGCTGTCCCTCGGCGACGGCATGCAATACGGCGGCAGCGATTTCAGGCGCCTGCTGAAGGGCATGCCCAGCATCGTGCATGACAGCGTTCTGGACGAGGCCACCGGTCTGGAGCGGCAACTGATCGGCGTGTGCATGGAGGACGAAGACATTTCAGACGGCTACGGCGCGCTGATACTGGCACGCATACCTGAGGACAGTAAAGAGGAAGCTGATGTGGATATCCTCTCCGTCGACGAACAGCTGCTCTCCATATTCACCAAGGACAGCCTGTGCCTGTTCATGGATCCTGAAACCGGGAAGATACTGCACAGTGACAAGCATGACTATATCGGCGACAACGCCCAGACCCTGGGCTTGCCCGACCGCGCCCTCAGGGATCACTTCATGGATTACTTCCAGTTCGACAACCAGCGCTGGTATGGCTGCACCACTCTTGCAAACGACAGGCTTTACCTCTGCGCGACGCGCGCCGGCGCCACCTACAGCCACATTTTCTGCAATGCGCTGATCTACGGCGGAATGTTCGCATTCGCCTACGCGCTGCTGGCGGCGGTGCTGCTGGCCGGATACACCGAAGCAAACATCGCTGCTTGCGAGGGAATCGACACCCGGGCAGGACACAGCCCTCAGGACCAAACCTCCCCGGCCGGGGATCTGAATGCCACGGTGATCTCCAAGGTGAAGCTGCAGGTGGATGCCAAGCACAGGCACCAGTCGCCCGAGCGGCGCGCCATGTTCGCCTTCAACGTCACCTTGAGCGTCATACTGTTCCTGCTGATGGCGGGCATGCTTGTCCAGCGTAGCAACGAACATTCTTTCTACCTGCTTTCCTATGTCATGGGTGACGGTTGGGCCCCGGGCGTCAATCTGTTCGCCTTCGCAAGGATCGCCATAACGGTCGTGACGACCGGGCTTCTGCTGGCAGGCCTCAATCTGGTCTGCGCGCTGCTGTGTATCATACTGGAAAAGCGGGGCGAGACCATATGCAGGCTGATCAACAGCACCCTGAAATATGTCGCCATATTGGTCGTGCTGTTCACCTGCTTCAACTATCTCGGCTTTGACACACGGGCGCTGCTGGCCTCCGTGGGCATACTGTCGCTGGCACTTTCCCTTGGCGCGAAGGATCTGGTGGCCGATGTGCTCTCGGGCATCTCCATCGCCTTTTCCGACCTGTACCAGATCGGCGATTTCATCGAGATCAAGGACGGCGGGGCCCCCTTCAAGGGCTGGGTGCTGGAGATCGGCGTGCGCACCACCACGCTGATCAACGGCGACGGCCATATCAAAACCATGAGCAATCGTGACGTGAAAAACGTGCTGAACCTGTCCCGCAGGAACTGCCGCTATACCATCGACATCACCGTCGGCTACGATCAGTCGCTGCAACAGGTTGAGGAGGTACTGGCCCGGGAGCTGCCGAAAATCGGCGAGGGCATTGACGAGATCATCAACGGCCCCACCTACCAGGGCGTCACGGGCATCGGCAACGGTGGCCTGACGCTGACCATCTCCGCCAGATGCAAGGAGCACAACTACGGCAAGGTGCGCACGCGCCTCAACCGTGAGATACGCCTGATGCTGGAAAAGAGCGGCATAAAAATCAAATAAGGCCGTTGATACGACAGCGGGAGGGACGCCAAAAGGCGTCCCTCCCGCTGTCGCGTTGTCTTTTGTTATACTATTTCTTTATCTGATACTGTTTTAAATAAGACCTTGGCGCTTCGCTCAGGATAACAAGCCTCGTGGTGTCATATTAGTATGAACAGTATATCAGAGTCCTCTTTCTGCGTCACTGCCACTGTGTTGATAAAGTGGGACAGACCTGCCCTGCTGTTGTCCACACAGGCACAGCTTTTTTGACAGAATGGAAACCTGCTCCCGAGCTGTCAATTTGCATTTTTCCTGTTCCTCCGCGTTTCGTGAGACCCTTTCCCCTATTCGTCCTTGCCTTTGCGCAAGTTCTTCAGATCGCGGTCAAGGCGGAACGTCGTCACGAAAGCTACAAACAGAATGATCGACAAGATCATCGGGATGCCGTTATAGAATGCACGGATTGTGGATATTACGGCTTCCGGTTGACTGAGCCCCCGGGCAGTCAGCGAGCCATCGAAACCGGCCTTCGCTATCGCCCAGCCAAATATGGCGACGCCCAGGCCGAGGCCGAGCTTCTGAGCAGCGGAGGTTCCGGCGTTGCCCATGCCAACCGCGTCAATACCTGTCTTGAGTTGTCCGTAGGTGAGTGCGTCGGCCACGAGTCCCAGAGACATACCCGAAGCCATGCCCAGACCAACCCCCTTCAGGATATTGCACAGAACGATCAATATCAGGCTGGATTCACAGAAATTGAAGGCCAAAAAGCCAATGGTCATCAGTCCCGTCCCGATGGTAAATACCAGGCTTTTCCCCATTTTCTTCATCAAATAGGGCGTCAGGATCATAACCGCAAGCTGGGAAACCGATATGGAGTTTGCGAGCAGACCGAATTTCGAATAGTCCTTGAGAACATACAGCGCATAATTGGTGCCGCTGGCAGACATGAAGATCATGATTAAAAACGTAAAAAACACCGCGAAAAACATCATGACCCAATACTTGTTTCGGATCAATGCCTTGATCGCGGCCAAAGGCTTGATATTGTCTGTTTTTGTATTTGCAGTATCGGCGTCGCGTACCCGCTCTTTTGTGGAGAAGACCGTGATCAGCGTCAAGACAACCACAATGATGCCGACCACAATGATCGCGCCGGTGAAGCCTGCCTGTGTATTTGGATTGTCGACCTTATCGCTGAACAGGGCCAGGAGAGGGATAAAGAAGGCGTTGATGAGAATGGTACCGATTGACTGGAAAAGCTGCTGAATATTGCCCAGGAAGCCGCGTTCCTCGCCATTTCGGGTCATCAGGGATACCATGGAAAAATACGGAACCTGCATGAACGTCAGAAAGACCGAATTGGCCAAATTGTAAACAACGAAGACATATATATACTTCATCGTTGAGGAAAGGCTTTGGGGAACGCTGAAAATCAGGACCAGACTGATTGCCATTGGAAGGCACATGCGAAGCAGCCACACCCGGGCTTTGCCCATCCTGGAGTGGGTATGGTCAACAATATTGCCTACCACAATGTCGGATATACCATCGAGCAGTTTGGATACAGCGAAAAGTATGGAAAGGATTCCGGCGTCAAGGAGGGCAACGTTCATCATGTAAATCATGATGAACGACCCGAGTACGCCAGAGAGCATGGCACGCCCGCAGGACGCCATGCCAAAACCGATGCGCTCTCCCCAACCCAGTTTCAGGTCGGGATCATCGTGCCTTGTCGCCAATTGAAGCATTGTGAATCCACCTTTACCATAAATGTAGGGTAATATTATCATAGCATTCCGATAGTGTCAATTATTTTTGCTTCAGTTTATCTGTTACTTCGCAGGTTTACTGGCGGTAAATCAAGAAAACTGCATCAGATGACTGGCGGAAAAGGCACCGCCAGGCGTGCCGCCGTATTGTGCGGTATTTCCTTAAGGAAATACCGTGTAGACGTACCGGACATTCTATGGTACAATGATGGCGATTGTTCCCCTGCCATTGGTTGAGCTCTGTCCTGGATCACCTTGGTTCATGGAGCCATCCCAAGTGGAGATTTATGCATGGCGTGGTGCCAGGATGTTGAGCAAAAGCATGTGGAATCACAAGTGTTTTCAGTGCATTTGGGCTAATATGACACATTTTAGGAAGCACCACACAATACGGCGTTTCCATAATGGTTGGATAATTGGTTCCAGCCGAATACCCTGGACAGAGTATCAGAAAATGACGGAGCTGGTTCGCCAGTGACACTTCTGTGACGCTTGCCGTGTTATACTGCATCCGTAATCAGGAGAACAACCGCTGTACCAATACCACGCTGAAACACCGCTCGATATGGGCAGCACTAAAGAGTACCCCTAAAGGAGGCAATAACTATGAATGAGAATATCAATATCAACGAGAATGAGCTGAACGAGCAGATCATCCCCCTGACCGACGAAGAACTGGCCAATATCGCCGGCGGCAAGCACAGCTTCATCGAAGGCGATGATGGCAAATCCCACGTTCGCACCGGCCCCGGCCTGGGCTACAAATCCATTGGTATACTCCACCGTGGAGATGATGCCAAATACCTTCACGAAACGGCCATCGACGAGCGCGGTGTCCTCTGGTACAAGATCCTGTGGAACGGACGCAGCGCTTGGGTATCCAGCCGGTATACAAAGAAAGTCAGGTATTGAGCGAACGGCTTTCCCCCTGTTTCGACAGGGGGCTTTTCATACTGAACACCATGTCGGCAAAGCCGACATGGTGTTCAGTATGAAGACAGCATGGGCACGATAAGTCAGTGACGCTTTTGTGACAATCAATCTGTTATACTGTTCCCGTAATCAAGAGAACAAAACCGGCGAACACACCGCTCGGAAGGAGGTCATGATCATGCAGAATACGATGAATCACCACTGGGATATCCCCTGCTACAGCTTCGTTGCTATCTATCCCGGCAATGTCAGCGCATCTTTCCGCCGCATCATCAACTTCTTCAAAGCGGCGTTCGCAGCCAGGAAGACCAACGAGCACGACCTGTCCAACGCAATGGAAGCACAGCTGTAACTGTGAACTTCCCCATCACATCACAGACACCCACAAAATAAGAAAGAAGGAATCTACTATGAAGAAACTGTTTGCACTGATTGTTGCCGCCCTGCTGGCGCTGAGCGCCACGGCCTTCGCTGAGACCTACCGCTCCGACGATATCACCTTCGAGTATGATGAAAAGGCCTTTGAAGTCTCCCTGGACGACCGCACCGACGACGAAACCACAGTGGTACTGCATGGAAAGAACGAAGTCTGGGGCAATACCTTCATCAGCTTCTACCTGAAGGATCTGGATGACGGCGAGCAGTTCCCCACCATGGAGGAAATGTCCCAGATTCCCGACACCACTGTCACCCAGGGCGACTGGAACGGCTACAAGAACGCGTTCATGTATACCCTTGAATATGACGACGGCACCAGTGAGCACTTCTTCATCGCCCCGGTGATGGACAAGGATGACAAGGAGATCGAGGATGTGTTGACAGTGCATATTGGCATAACCAAGCTCGACGACGAGGACGCCGCCATGGCCCGCGACGATGCCATCAGCGCGGTTGTGGACACGTTGAAGGTGAATGATTGACCTCTCTTCCCCCCTGCTCCGGCAGGGGGGATTCATTGCCACAGCGCCATCTGACGCTGTGATTTATCTCTTCCCCCACCCCGGGAATCCGGCTGCCATGGCATCGCAGTGCCACGTGCAGCCGTTGCTGTTTAAGCCTCTTCAGCTGTGCAGAAGCGGCAGACTTATCGGAGATCGCCCAATAATATTCCCCGAAGATTTGGCAGGATTCTGATTGCGTGATATCTCGGATCACAAAGTGTCGTCAAAGAATCCCAACGTATCGACGGCTGATATCACTTTTTCCAGATACGAATCATCGACAATAGGCCACTTGAACCCAAGGCGATAAAGCGCGCTTATGGTAAAATAATTGTCATTTTCTGTCACCGTGATTTTCTCTTTTCCCCCCTCATCATACGCCACCAGCGACGCGACTGCTTCGCTGAAGGCATCTTTTCCCGAAGCCTCCTGCATGATCCCGGCAAATTCACGTTCCGTAACGATATCGATCTTCAATCCGTACCGCTTCAAAGCAAATATAATATCTCCCATGGTCACAATATGATTATTATTGATATGGAAGATGCTGAACATGCTGTTCACGCCCGCAAGCGCCAAAACCGCCTCGGCTGTCGCGTCGATCGGTGAAAGCTCGACCGTATCCGCAAGGGCCGAGATTGGACACGCGCCAAGATGATGAAACGCCACAAGCGACCGCATAAAGGCATTTGTCAGCAGGTTGATCTGGAACTCCCCGTCCGAGTAT
>ONJE01000048.1 GCA_900318045.1 uncultured Eubacteriales bacterium | reverse complement strand
TCCTTGACTTAGCCCCACTAAGCCTGCGGAAAATCGCCTTGAAATGCAGGCAAATCCACTCGAAATTGCATCTTCCTGCATTTAGAAACACACTCTAGCAATCAAATAAAGAATCCCAAGTCTCTTGACCTGGGATTTTGGTGGAGCATACCGGATTCGAACCGGTGACCTCTACAATGCGAATGTAGCGCGCTGACGAATATACCCAACTTTCACCCTATTCGCCATTGATGACTGTTCCGGTGCTCCGGTATTTTGCCATTGATAATCCAACAGCTTTCAAGTATAATAGAAGTGGGAAATCCCTGTTTCCCTACTTTCCAACCTGGAGGTGTTCATTATGTCTCAGCCTGCGTTTGTCAATGATGCGAAGGTGATGGCCAAGGGACAGGTCACCATTCCGAAAAATGTGCGTGCCGCGCTTGGCGTGGACACCGGAGACCGGGTCACGTTCATCGTCGATGGAAACAACGTCCGTGTCGTCAATTCCACTGTATACGCCCTCATGCGCTTTCAGGAGCAGATGAAGGGCGAAGCGGAAAAGGCGGGTTTGTTTACCGAGGATGACGTTGCAGAATGGATCAGTCAGTCCCGCAGGGAGGAAGCAGTAGAATGAGGATCATGCTCGATACCAATATCTTCATTTCCGCTGTGCTCTTTCCGCGGGGAAGAACGGCTCTGGCATTGCAGAAAGCACTCAACCCGCCCTTTGAGCCTGTCGTCTGCGACTATGTGATCGACGAACTGCATCGGAAATTCCATGAGAAGTTCCCGAACAGAATCACGGAATTGGATGCGTTCCTGTACATCGTTCAGGGCAACATGGAGGTCGTCCCCACACCGGAGGAAGAAAACCCTTCCGAAGTGAAAATACGCGACGTGAAGGATCGCCCCATCCTGCGGGCGGCGCTCAATGCCCATGCCGACCTGTTCCTCACAGGCGACAAGGATTTCCTCGAATCATCGCTGGTCGATCCCAGAATCATCGGCGTTGCAGACTTCCTGGACAACCTGAAATGACGGGAAGAGTCCTCACGGCCTATTCTGAAAACACTCCCTGCGCGTTGAACGCGGCCTCAGACAGGCTGATCGAGGAGAATGCAACAAGGACCCGATCATATGATCAGGTCCTTGTATTTGGTGGAGCATACCGGATTCGAACCGGTGACCTCTACAATGCGAATGTAGCGCGCTAGCCAACTGTGCTAATGCCCCGAATTCAATTGTTATCGACGTTGCCCACATCGAACAAAAGCTATTATAGCATGGTCGGCAGGGAAATGCAATAGATGGGAATGTAAAATTTCATCAGTATCAATGCGTCAGCATGGGGATAAAACAACATCAGTGCCTGTTTGCATCGACTTTCGACTGTAGCGCCAACCACTGTTTTGTTCTTGACAGACATGGGGAGAATGAAATAAAATAGAGTCGGTGGTTTGGGCCCTGTCCCACTGCCAAAGCGAGTATGGGAAGGTTGCGCGCAAAATGGTTCACTGGATGGAGATGCGGCGTCGGATGGCAGCCCTTGTTGGGATGCTGCTGGCGCTATGGGCGCTGGCGCTGTCGGACTCCCTGGCGGAGAACGCTTCGCAACAAGCGCTTTTCATCGATTTCACCGTTCAACCTGCCATGATGGTCGCCCCGGGCGACATCAGCATGACCTTCCTGATTGAGAATCGCTCCAACCGACCCGTGCAGAACATCTACCTTGCCTCCGCTGACGGCCTGCTGTCAGAACCCATCGGCCAGTTGGGCGCAGGCGAGAGCCAAACGCTGGTCCGGCCCCACGCCGTCACCCAGGAAGAGCTGGACGCCGGCCAAGTGGTCTATACCATCAGCCATGATCCCCAGGATGAGAGCGACGAGAAGGTAGTCTACACCCTGAGCGTGCCCATCGTCAAGGGCGAGCAGCAGCCCGGAGTGGCCTTCACCCGCCAGTTCTCGTCCCAGTACGCGATGCCAGACGGGCTGATGACCGTCACCTATAAGATCGTCAACACCGGCAATGTGCCCCTGAGCGCGCTGCGCATCCGGGATTCCCTGGGCGACTTCACCGGCCGGCTGGAGCAGCTGGACGTGGGCGGCTCCAAGAGCTTTATCAGTCGCGTAACCCTGTCCGGGGACGACCTGTCCATGCCGGTGCTGGAATATGCGGTGCCTACCGGTGACGAATTCTCCATCACCCTGGATCCCGCCCCGATCCACATCGCCGACGATCACCTTATCACGTCGTTCTACGTGCGCCAGGCCGAGTTCAACGAGGACGTCGCCGACGCCATATTGATCCTGTCCAACCTGGGCAACTTGGATTACTCCGACATCACCGTGTGGGACGACGTGTACGGCGGCGTCATCGCCGACGAGATCAGCCTGCCCAGCGGCGCCCGGCCTGTAGAAGTTCCCTATACCTATCCCCTGAGGGGCGAAGGCGAGTACCGCTGGCACATCACCGGCACCAACAGCGCCGGCCAGCTGCTGGACCTGCGCACCAGCACCATCGTGGCTTCCAACGAGCCCGAGAGCCGGACCATGGACATCAGCCTGACAGCCCAGACCGTCACGCCAAAGATCAACCGGCCCGGTCGGGTGACCTTTGACTTCTCCATACTGAACACCGGCACCGTAATGGCCCGGGACGCGCGACTGTACGAGATCACCCGGGGCGACATCCGCCGGCTGGCCGTGATTCCCCGGGGCGAGCGGGAGCCCACCTTGTTCAGCGCCAGCTACGATGTAAGCCAGGACGCGGAGTTCATATTCTGTCTGGAATATACCGACGCCCAGGGCCGCCGCCAGGAGCAGACCACCAGCCCCATCTCGGTGCAAATCGCTCCCGACGGGGTCGACCCCCAGCGCCTGGACGCCTCCGGCAGGGCGGTGGAGGGTGAATCGGTAAAGCTGGGAAGCAACAGCGCCACATTCATCGTGCTGCTGATCATCGCGGGTGCAGCGCTGACGGTGATGATCACCATACTGGTCGTCACCTCCATCCGCACAAGGCGGGAGCGCATGAAGCGCATAGCCGCCGAAAAGCAGCGCATCAAAGCCGAGCTGGGCCGAACGGGCTCCATTCCCACTGTCAAGGGCAGTCGTCCGCCCCGGCGCTCCGGCGACAATTCCAAAAAGAACAATTAATATTCGCCGCGATGCGGCAAGAGAGGTATAATTATGGATAGTGACAGTACAAGATGGCTGAAGCTGCGCAGCGGCTCCGAGATACGCGGGCCCCAGCAGCAGTTAACCGATGAATGCGCCCAAAAGCTGGGCTATGCCTTCGCTTGCTGGCTGGCGGGACGCCGGGGCCGCACCCCGGATGCACTGGTGCTGGCTGTAGGCCGCGACCCAAGGTCCTCCGGCGCGCGCATCAAGGCCGCGTTCACCCGGGGCATCACCGCCGCCGACAGCGACGTGCTGGACTGCGGTCTCTGCCCCGCCCCGGCGCTGTTCAAGACCGTGCAGCCGGATTGCGGCAACGCCGACGGTGCGATCATGGTCACCGCAAGCGCGACCGATCCGAATCTGAACGGCTTCCGATTCATCACCGCCGACGGCGGACTGAAGGACACCGACGTGGACGAGATCCTGCGGCGGGCCAGCGAAGCGGAGGTCCCGGAACGGCTGGTCGTGCCCCATGATGCCGACGGCATCTACTATGAGAGCCTGCGCGGCGCCGCAGCGCGGTATCTGGAGGACGACGCGCTGAAGCCGCTGCTGGGCATGCGCGTGGTGGTGGACGCCAGCTCCAGCGTGGGTCAGGGCTACGTCCACTTCCTGGAATCCATGGGTGTGGAAACCGAGGGCAGCCTGTACCCCATCGAAGATGAGGACAGTATCCTGGGCGGTCCGGACGATCCCCAGGCTGTGGAGGCCGTGACCCGCGCCGTGAAAAATGTGCGGGCCGACATGGGCGTGTTATTCAACGCCGACGGCAGCCGCGCCGCCATCGTGGACGACCGTGGCAGGCTCATCAACCGGAACCGCCTGATCGCGCTGGCAGCGGCCATGCTGTTGGACGCCCAGCCTGGCAGTACCTTCGTCACGGACAGCGTGACCTCCTCGGGCCTGTCGGCGTTCATCGCCGAGTGGGGTGGCATACACTACCGTTTCAAGCGGGGCTACCGAAGCGTCATTGACGAGGCCAAACGCCTGAACGCCGAAGGCATTGACTGCCCACTGGCCATCGAGACCAGCGGTCACGCCGCCTTCCGGGACAATTCCTTCCTGGACGACGGCATCTATCTGGCCACCCGGGTGATCTGTGAGGGGCTGAACCGCAAACGCGAGGGCCAGAACGTATTCAACCTGATCGACGGCCTGAAGGAGCCGGTGGAGAGCGTGGAAATCCGCCTGCCGATGCGCGACACGGAGGACTCCGTTGCCAGCCAGGAAGTGGTGGAGACGCTGCTGAGCTACACGCTGGACAACCCCCGTTGGCAGGTGGCCCGGGACAGCCGCGAGGGCGTGCGCATCACCTTCAACCTGGACGGCGACGTGAATAACGCCTGGTTCCAGCTGCGCATGTCTGTACACGACCCGGTGATGGTGCTGAACGCCGAAAGCGACGTGCCCGGCGGCGTCAAGCGCATACTGGCAGCGCTGTACACGCTGATCGAGGATACCCCTTCCCTGGACCTGACCCTGCTGAAAAAGGCCGCGGGGAAGGGATGATTCCCGATCTGTCACTCCACGACAAATCAGAACTTTCACCAATAAACCCCGCGCGAGGGAGCGACAAACATGGGATACTACGATCCACTAAGAGATTACCTGTTGCGCTGTGAGGGCGACGAAGTCGCGCTGACCTTCGCCCAGATTGAAGGCATCCTCGGTCGCAGACTTCCCGCGTCCGCCGGGAAATACGACGCCTGGTGGGCGAATGTGGGCGACGACGCCTCGACCCAGCACAGCCACGCCCGTTCCTGGCATGCGGCGGGCTACAAGGCGCGGGCACACCGCACTGAAGGCAAGGTGGTGTTCTATCGCGTCGCCCGCCCCGTGGAAACGCTCATCACCGACCCCACCCCAGCAGCGTCCCGGGGCGAAGGCCGCAATATCGCGCTGGTTGCCTGCGCCAGGCAGAAGCAGTCCATGCCGTGCAGGGCAGCTGAGCTGTATGCCCCCAGCACGCTCTTTTCCCTGTCCTACATCTACGCCAAAGGCAACGCGGACCGCGTCTACATCCTCTCCGCAAAGTACGGGCTGGTGGACGAGGACGAGGTCATCGCCCCCTACGACGAAACGCTGAACGACATGTCGGTGGACGACCGCAAGGCCTGGTCCAGCCGGGTGCTGGCCCGGTTGGCGCAGGTGTGCGACGTTCAGGCGGATCATTTCATCATCCTCGCCGGCAGGAACTACTACGAGTACCTGCTGCCGGGGCTGGCCCAGGTGACGCTGCCCCTGGGCAACCTGCCATTGGGCAAGCGGGTGGAACTGCTGCGCAGGCTCAACGCCAGCTTCGACGAGGCGCCCAGCGGCGCGGAGGGCGCGGCCCTGTGGCTGCATCGGCTGTTTGAGCGACTGCCCCGCTACGACTGGCAGGGCATCGACGACATCCCGTTCGACGACGGTATCAGCATCCTCTACGAGCGGGGCGAGACCTACTACGGATTCGCCCGCGTCGTACACGTCGGCGCCCACACCGCCCCCGGGCGTCTGAAGCAGCGGCTGGCAGATCACTTCCTCCGGGAAGACCGCAATGCCAGCATCTTGCGCAAGAACATCGGCAAGGCCTTGCTGAACCGCACCCATGACCCCTACCTGGACATTTGGTCGCTGGACACCTCCAGGTATCCCAACCAAGAGCGGGAAAACCCCAGGTCGCAGGCCCAGGTCGAGCGGGAGGTCAGCAGCTACATGCGCATCAACCTGGCCTTCTCTGTCATACCGATCGCATCCGCCGAGGAACGCCTGCGGCTGAAGGCGGCCATCATCGCAACGCTGCACCAGGCGAAAGACTTCGAGCCCAGCAACGTCTGGCTGGGCCGCCACAGCCCCGAACCGGCAATTCGCGAGAGCGGCCTGTGGCTGAAGCAGGGCATGGACGCCGCCCCCCTCACCGCCGACGAATCCCTGCTGCTGGCGCGCATCATCGTACCAGGATGAAAACCTGATTCGTCGCATCGCAAAGGCTGTAGCAATCCCCTCTTTTCCAGAAGGGTACCTCTGAAAACGATCGCGCCGTACGGCGGCGATGAGCGTTTATAAGTGCCCATAATTACATCGCGTGAATAGACCGAAGGAGGTAGTACCCATGAAGAAATGGATTTCCATGCTGCTGACCCTGGCAATGATGCTGACCGCCCTCGGCTGCACCGGCGCGTTTGCCGAGGCGACTGACCAGGCGGTCGAGCCGGTATTGCCCGGCGTCGACTTCGGCCCCCAATCCGCAGCGGTCGAGCAGGGATTGATCGACGAGGCGGAAAAGCTGCCCGCCAAGGTTGACCTGAGGGATTTTGAAGGCAAGAATTATGTTACGCCCGTCAAATTCCAGAATCCCTACGGCAGCTGCTGGACGTTCGGCATCACCGCCGCGGCGGAGATTTCCTTCCTGCACGACAACGGCTTTGGCGTTCCGGCGGGAGAGGTCAACGATCTGGTGGATTTTTCCGAGAAGTACATCAGCTGGTTCGTGCGCCATCCCATCACCGAGGAAGAGGTGCAAACCGGGCATGTTCGCGCGTCACAGGTCGGCGAGGGCTATGACCCCAGCGAGGCGGAGAAGACCAACATCAATACCGTATACAACATCGGCGGAAGTGCGACCTACGGCACAAGCTTTTTCGCGGGCGGCTTTGGCCCACAGCCCGAGATGGAGGAGATCGACGGGTGGCAGCCCTACGCCTACCGCGGCAAAAACGGCTGGCGGCTGAACGACACCGATGAATCCGAGGAAGCCGCCGCGGCGCGCAGGGAATACTATAAAAATGACTTCGAGAATCAAATGATGTTCAAGGCCTTTCAAAAGGGAGGCCTTATCCCCGAGGACACGGATTATGAGGACTGGTGCTTCAACTCCGAAATGAGTCTCTATCACGAGTCCTTCGGCAAGTCGGAATACGCGCCCTATGACGACTGGTCCATCCCGCTGACCGCCCAATACCTCAACCCCGACATCGTTCTGAGCTTCAAGAACAGCTACAACCTGCCCTCTCCCACGCTGACGAACGACTGGGGCATCTGGACGGGTTACAACGCGGCAGGCACCGCCGCCATCAAGGCGGAGATTGCCCGGGGTCACGGCGTCTCCATCGGTTACTGGGCGGATCAGAGCGAACCCGGCGATGAAATCGGCGACAAGGGCTATATCAATACGACCACATGGGCCCAATACTATGACGGCATGGAATACGCGAACCACCAGGTCACGATCGTCGGCTACGACGACAACTATCCCAAGGAGAACTTCACCCGAACCGTCAATGGAAAGGCCGTGGAGAACAGCACGCCCCCGGCGGACGGCGCGTGGATTGTGAAGAACAGCTGGGGCGCGCTGACCGAGGCGGACAAGGCGACGGCCAAGGTGAACGAACGGGGCCAGACCATCTATGAGAGCCCCAATGCCAACGCCTGGGGCATCGACGATACGGGATATTTCTTTCTCTCCTACTACGACCACAGCATCAACAGCCCGGTCAGCTTTGAATTCTATCCGATAATGGAGACGAAGTACGCCGATATCAATTACGACCAGTACGACATGATGCTGTCGGGCGGATATGAAAAGAAGACCAGTGACAGCGAGATCATGTCGGCGAACGTGTACGACGCCGAGGAGGACGAGTATCTGTTCCAGGTTTCCGCCATGACCATCGCGCCTCAAACCACCGTGCGCTACGCGATTTACAAGGACATCGATGACGGCAACCCCGCCTCGGGCACCCTGCTGGAGGAGGGCGAAACCTTCCAGGAGTGGGCCGGATACCAGCGCATCGACTTAAAGGAAGCGTATCTTCTGAACAAGGGCGAGAAATACGCCGTGGTCATCACCCAGTCCTATGACACCGACGAGGGCAAAACCTATGCGGTGCCCTATCCTCAGAGCGCCAACGCGGCTGCGATGTTCGAGATGGACGGCGTGACCATCAAGAGTGCGCTTAACCCGGGCGAGAGCTATATTTTCATCGATGGCGAATGGAAGGACTTCTACAATTTTAAGGAAGAAATCGTCAGTTCCATGGCGGCAGAACTCGCTTCGTTCAGCGAAGAGACCGGCGAGGAGGGCGACGAAGAGGCGTCCGATATGCTTATGGCATTGGTTGGAAACATCAGCATGGACGACATCACCCTGGACAACTTCCCGATCAAGGCGTATCTCGTGTCCGTCGACGCCTATAACGAGGCAATGGCGCAGGAAGAAGAAAACTGAATCAATGCCAACATCCATCGCATCCGTTCAGTTAATGACCTGATTTTATCCATCGGTGAAGGGGGTCAACATCCCCCTTCTTTCCCCTTCTTTCCCTTATATAAAATCCCGCCACGGGGTTGTCCGCGGCGGGGTTTGTGTGTTATAATAGGATCGGAAGCGGTATGTACCGCACACATCCGAAGCAAATCCAATATCATTTCAGACAGGAGTGCATTCTCATGAGCAACGACAACATCGTCAGCACCATTCGCTCGCTGACCGTCGACAGCGTCGAAAAGGTCAGGTCCGCCCGTTCCGACCTGGTTGTGAACGCCATCCGCATACTGGCCGCCGAGGGCGTCCAGAAGGCCAAGTCCGGCCATCCCGGCATGCCCATGGGCGCCGCGCCCGCCGCGTATGCCATCTGGGGCAAACAGATGAACCACAACCCCGACGACCCCAAGTGGATCAACCGCGACCGCTTCGTACTGTCCTCGGGCCACGGCTCCATGCTGATCTATTCCCTGCTGCACCTGTTCGGCTACGGCCTGACCATTGAGGACCTGAAGCAGTTCCGCCAGTTCGGCTCCAAGACCCCCGGCCACCCCGAGTACGGCCACACCCGCGGCGTCGAGACCACCACCGGCCCCCTGGGCCAGGGCATCGCCAACGCGGTCGGCATGGCCATGGCCGAGAAGCACCTGGCGGCAAAGTTCAACCGCGAAGGCTTCAACGTGATCGACCACTACACCTACTGCATCCTGGGCGACGGCTGCATGATGGAAGGCATCAGCCATGAAGCCTGCTCGCTGGCCGGCACGCTTGGCCTGAACAAGCTGATCGCCGTCTACGACGACAACGAGATCTCCATCGAAGGCAACACCGACATCGCCTTCCGCGAGGACGTACCCGCCCGCTTCCGTGCCTACGGCTGGAACGTGATCGACGTGAAGGACGGCAACGACTGGAAGCAGGTGAACGCGGCGCTGGAGATCGCCAAGCACGCCGACAAGCCCACCCTGGTGGTCACCCACACCAACATCGGCTACGGTTCTCCCAAGGTGAACACCTCCTCCGCCCACGGCGAACCCCTCGGCGAAGAGAACATCGCCCTGACCAAGAAGGCCCTGGGCTGGCCCTGCGAGGAGCCCTTCGCCGTGCCCCAGGAGGTCTATGACTGCACCGGCGAGGCCATCACCAACGGCAAGAAGGCCCAGGCCGAGTGGGAGGAGCTGTTCGCCGCGTACGCCAAGAAGTATCCCGAGCTGAAGGCCGAATGGGATCAGTGGTTCTCCGAGGAGCTGCCCGTCGACCTGACCAAGGACGCCGAGCTGTTCGCCTTCGAGGGCAAGTCCGCCACCCGCAATTCCAGCGGCGTGACGCTGAACCGCCTGGCCGAGCGCATCCCCAATCTGTTCGGCGGCTCCGCAGACCTGGCGCCCTCCAACAAGAGCAACATGAAGGGCAAGGGCGATTTCTCCGCCGAGACGCCGGAGGGCCAAAACATCCACTTCGGCGTGCGCGAGCATGCCATGGCGGCCATCTGCAACGGCATCAAGCTGCACGGCGGCCTGCGCCCCTACTGCGCCACTTTCTTCGTGTTCAGCGATTACATGAAGAATGCCATGCGCATGAGCAGCATCATGAATCTGGGCATCCCCTACATCCTGACCCACGACTCCATCGGCGTGGGCGAGGACGGCCCCACCCACCAGCCCATCGAGCAGCTGGCCGGCCTGCGCGCCGTGCCCGGCCTGATCGTGTATCGCCCCGCGGACAGCAAGGAGGTCGCCGCCGGCTGGATCGCCGCCATGACCGAGAAGCATCCCGTGGCGCTGGTATTGACCCGCCAGGATCTGCCCCTCTACGAGAAGAGCGGCCTGGACGCCCTGAAGGGCGGTTACATCCTGTCCGACAGCGAAAAGGCAACCCCCGACGTGCTGCTGATGGCCAGCGGCTCCGAGGTGGAGCAGTGCATGGCCGCCCAGGCCCTGCTGAAGGAGGAGGGCATCGACGCCCGCGTCATCTCCATGCCGTCCTTCGAGCTGTTTGACCAGCAGAGCGACGCATATAAGGAATCCGTCATGCCCAAGGCCGTGCGCGCCCGCGTTGCCGTTGAAGCCGCCGCCACCTTCGGCTGGCACAAGTACGTGGGCCTGGACGGCGCGGTGATCGGCCTGGATCACTTCGGCGCCTCCGCCCCCTACAAGTTCCTGTTCAACGAGTACGGCTTCACTGCCGAGAACGTGGCCGCGACCGCGAAGAAGGTCATTGGCAAGTAATCGACACAGCACAAATCGCAGGGGCGGTGCATCGCCGCCCCTGCCTGTTTTGTTATACTAATCTCAATCTAAATGTATGCAAGCATGCGAGCGGATTTTTCGTCATACCAAGGCGAAGGCCCGCAGGCTTGCAGGCGAAGGCCCGCAGGCTTGCTGGCGGCAAGTCAAGGGACTTCAACGCCGGTATGGCGGAAAAGTCGCCGCAGGATTGTATAGGTTTAGGTTGAGATTGGTATTAATACGCGCCGTGTGACGCTTCTGTGACGCGCCGCATGTTAGGATATTGCCAATCAGACGCCGCAGCTGCGGCAATGTGCCGCCATACTGAAGCGGCAGCACTGCAAATCGACTCCCAAAGGAGGAATCATCATGGCTGAATTTGTTGAACTGGGCATGGACGAGCTGGAGCAGGTAACCGGTGGCCGCACAGCAACCGTAAATACCGGCACCTCGGACAACGCCGCCATCCGCAACGCTCCGGGCAATGGTACAGTCATCGCCTCGCTGCCCAACGGCACCCTGGTGGACACCGTGGGCACCCCGGTTTACGACGTCGGCACCGACCGGAACTGGATAATGGTCAAGTTCAAGAAGAAGGGCAAGATCCTCACCGGTTGGATCGCGGCCTCCATCGTCGGACTGAAGCGGAAGTAACCGCAACGGGCAAGCGCATTACCGCGTTTGCCCGTTGTTATTTGTGTTTACCTCAACCCGCCTGCCCTTCTTGTCGCTGAATATAACATTGACGTAGTTGTAGGGAATCTCGATTCCGGCTTCCTCGAGGGCGCACTTGACGCGGGTGTTGATGTCGCTCTTGACCACCTCTGTGGGATGGGAAGGCGTATAATAGACGGTGGTGGTCAACACCAGGCTGCTGTCATCATACTCGATGAAATAAACCGGCGCGTAATCCATGCCATCGGGGCCATTCTTACCGGGTACGGAATAGGGGCAGGCCTCCACCGCCTCCCGCACGACCTGCTTGGCCTTATCCATGTCGGTGTGATACGCCACGCCGAACCTGAAGTAGATGGAGCGCATACCGGGTTTGGACGATCGGCTCATATTCTTCAGCAGCATGCCATTCAGCTTGCTGTTGGGCACGATGATCTCAATGGTATCTACGCCCTGGAGCACCACATGGCGCATGGTAATATCCTTGACGATGCCCGAGGTGCCATCTTCCATCTCAATGCGGTCGCCGAGATTGAAGGGCCTGGTGGAAGTCATCATCAGCCCACAGATCAGGTCGGCGATCACCGGCTGGGCCGCGAAGCCCAAAATGGCCACGAGTACCGTAGTGCCCTGAAACAGCGTACGCCCGAAGGGCGCGGTAAGGCTGGAGCTGAACAGCACAAAATGCACCCCGATGACAATCAACACAAACCGCAGTACCTTCTCCACGAACAGCAGGTTGATGTTCCCTCTTTTGTGCAACAGCTTGTGGGCAATCTTTTTTTCCAGGCGAAGCACAATCCCCACCACAATGGCGGTACCCACGGCGATCAGCGCCAGCTTCAGCCACTCCCACAATACGGGATATGAACGAAAGAATTGCACAATATCGCTCATCGATATTCCCCTTTTATCTGCTTGTATCTACAGGGCACCTCTAAAAACGCTCATTGCCGACGGACGGCTGAATATCAGTTGTCTTCGCCTTGCAAAAACCTTGACTGCCCGCCAGGCAGCCTGCGTCTTTTACAAGCCAAACCTGTCTGAAATTCATCTCGTCGGGCGTCGCGTTCGTTTTAAGAGGTGCCCTACAGGAAAAAGCCGCCGGGGATACTCCGCCTGCGGCAATCCTCCCCCACCCTGCCGGGTGGGATAAAGTACATATCACACCTTAGGCGCTGTGAAGAAATGAGTTGAACAATTATGCGCAGGATAAATCTTCATATGCAAGGCGGAGGAGGGAGGCGATGCGGGGCATCGTTGACCGACG
>ONJE01000197.1 GCA_900318045.1 uncultured Eubacteriales bacterium | reverse complement strand
CAAAAGAAATCCGCAGGGATTTCCTCCTTCACTAGCCACTAATCACTAGCCACTAGCCACTTAACTACTGATTTGTCGCTCCGCGACAAATCAGAATTTGTCAATCTCCCCGGCTTCATGCTATAATCAACGAGAATAATCTACTCCTGGAGGCTAATATGGAAAAGATTCGCACCACCGTCCGCATTGCGGGCAAGGAATATACCATCGCCAGCACCGACAGCGAGGAATATGTGGGTCGCGTGGCGGCATGGGTGGACCGCAGGATGAACGAATTGGCCGTTGCCACCCGTCTGCCCGCTGCCCAGCTGGCCGTCCTGACCGCGGTGAATGCTGCCGACGACATGATGAAGTCCAGGGATGAGATTCGCCGACTGGAGGCCGAGTTGGACGCGCTTCGGGCCCGCCTGGGCGAGCCCGTCCCCGAAGCGCCGGAAACGCCCGATGAACCGGAGGCATAGCCCATTTCAATGCCGAATTCAGCTGAAACCCGTATGGAGCTGCTGGCCCCGGCGGGGGATGAAAACGCGCTGATCGCCGCAGTGCAGAACGGCGCGGACGCGGTGTACCTGGGAACGGGCGCGTTCAACGCCCGTCGCAATGCCGCGAATTTCGATGGCGACGCCCTGGACAGGGCCGTCGCGTATTGTCATGCCCGGGGCGTGAAGGTCCATGTGACGCTGAACACGCTGGTGACACCGGACGAGCTGCACGCCCTGAACGGGGCTATCGACGCCGTATACCGCAGCGGCGCGGACGCCGTGATCGTACAGGACTTCGGCGTCGTCCGCGCTGTTCGCCAGCGGGCCCCTCAGCTCCAGCTGCACGCCAGCACCCAGATGGCCGTGCACAACCGCCAGGGCGTGGCGTTTTTGGCGAAGCACGGCTTCGACCGCGCCGTGCTGGCCCGGGAATTGACCTTTGAAGAGATGGCGGAGTGCGCGGCTCAGGGCATTGAGATCGAGACCTTCGTCCATGGGGCGTTGTGCGTGGCCTGCTCGGGCCAGTGCCTGATGTCCAGCCTGGTGGGCGGGCGCAGCGGCAACCGGGGCCTGTGCGCCCAGCCCTGCCGCCTGCCCTGGCGGCTGGACGGCCGCGATGGGCACCTGCTGTCCACCCGGGACCTGTGCGCCCTTTACGACCTGGGGAAGCTTCGGGCGGCGGGCGTCAGCAGCCTGAAAATCGAGGGCCGCATGAAGCGTGCGGAGTACGTGGCCGTGACAGTGGCCGCCTATCGCCGGGCGTTGGACGCGCTGTATGAAGGGCGTGCAACCGACATGGAGGGTGAGCGCGCTGAACTGCTCCAGATGTTCAACCGGGGCGGCTTCACCCGGGGCTACGGCCCTGGGGTGAGCGAGGGCGACTTGATGTACCCCGAACGTCCAAATCACATCGGCGTGGCGGTGGGGCATTGCCGAAAAAGGGGTTCAGTGGCGCTGGAGATGGACGTGGAGAGCGCCGACGCGCTGGTGTTGCGTCGCGCCGGGAGCGAAGATATCCCCGTGAAGCTGGCCGGAATGGCCGGTGAAGACGTGAAATGCACCGCAGCGCGCCATGGAGACGCGCTGTTTCGGCTGGTCAGCGCCGCCCAGATGCGAGCCGCCCGGGAGAGCTGTGCGGGTGAGCACCGCCAGGCTCCAACGACCTTGCGGGCCACATTGCATGTGGGGCAACCCGCGAGGCTTTGGGCGAGCGACGGGACGTGCGAGGCCGAGGTCGTGGGCGAGGTCGTCCAGCGGGCCACGGGCCGGGGCTTCGACGCCGACCGGGCGTCTGCCCAGCTGAAGAAGACCGGCGGTACGGCCTACGCTGTAAACGAATTGTACCTGGACGCTGATGTTGATGCCTTCTGTCCCGCGTCGATGCTCAATGCCCTGCGCCGGGACGCCCTGGCGGCACTGGAAAAGGTGCGCACGGCAGTGGGGCGAACAGCCGCAGGGGAAACGGGCTTCGAAACCCCTCCGCCATCGCTTTCAGCGGGGACACGGGAGGCTATGGGAGAAACCACGCCTTGGGCCCTCCCAGGGGAGAAGCTGACGGCAAAAACGCGGCCTTTGCCTCCCCTGAAAGGGGAGGCGCCTGCGTCGGCAGGCGAAGGGGTTTTGCACCGTCATCCCCTCCTTCTGGCCCAATCAAGCGACGTGAACCAACTGGCGCTGGCGCTTGCGGGCGGCGCGGATCTGGCCGTGTATGCCCCCATGGATGTACGGCTGGAGGCGCTGGAGGCCGTCGACCTGTCCCCGCTGGGAGACCGGGTGGCACTGGCGCTGCCCGCGGTGCTCACCGCCGAAGCGCTGGACGAACTGAACGCCTGGGCGCAGGGCAGGCCCTTTGTGATGACCTTCCTGTCCAACATCGGCCAGTTCGCGTTGGACTGGCCCGGCAAAAAGGTGGGGGATTACCTGCTGAACGTGGGCAACGACTTGGCTGTTGACCAGCTGGGGGATTGGGGCCTGCGCGACTATACGCCCTCCGTCGAGTTGACCGCCGCCCAGGCGGGGGCGCTGAACGGGCAGAAACACCTCGTCATCTGGGGGCGGATTCCGCTGATGCACCTGCGGCACTGTCCGCTGCGCGCGGCGGAGGGCATGAGGGGCAAGCATGCCGCCTGCCGCTTCTGCGATGGCTGCAAGCCGTCGCAGAGGCTGGATGGGCGGGAGATGGTCGACCGGAAGGGCGCGGCCTTCCCGCTTCGGCGGCTGGCAATGCCCGGGGGCTGCGTGATCCAGGTGTTGAACTCCGTACCGCTGATGCCGCTGAAAAAGCTGAATAAGCTGCCGAAGGCTGAGAGCTGGCGGCTGCTGCTGAACCCCGGCGAGCCAACGGCCGACCTCGTGAAGGTCTACCGGGCGGCGCTGGACGGGGAGGACTTCAGGGCGCTGCCGCTGTGGAAGGCCATGGATACCATGAAAACAACCGCGGGACATTACTTCCGGGGGGTGGAATAGATGAATGAACGCAACATAAGGGTACTGGAATTCCCGAAGATACTGGAAATGCTGGCGGCGCTGGCCGTCACTGACCCGGGGCGCGAGGCGGCCCGGGCCCTGACGCCCTCCGGGGACGTTGCCACCGTGCGGCGCTGGCAGGCCGAGACCGAGGAGGCCGCCACGATCATGGCTTACACTGGCGGCAATCCGATGGCGTACTTCACCGATGTACGGCCCTTTTTGAAGCTGGCGAAGGCGGGGGGCACGCTGTCGCCGAAGGCCCTTTTGCAGGTGGCGGACGCGCTGAAGGCCTCCCGCACCGTGCGCAGCGCGCTGGTCACCGACCGGGAGGATACCCCGTACCTGACGGAGATGGGTTCCCGGCTAGCTACGAACCGGTCGCTGGAGGAGGAGATCTTTGACGCCATCATCTCGGAGGACGAGATCAGCGACCATGCCAGCCCGGACCTGTACGACATCCGCCGGAAAATGCGCACGTTGAACGACCGGGTGCGGGACAAGCTGAACGGCATCATCCGTTCCTCCACGATGCAGAAGTACCTGATGGACGCCATCGTCACCATGCGCAACGGTCGCTACGTGGTGCCGGTGAAGGCGGAGTGCCGCGCGTCGGTGCCCGGCATCGTCCACGATCAGTCCGGAACCGGCTCCACGCTGTTCATCGAGCCCATGGCCGTGGTGGAGGCAGGCAATGAGCTCAAGCAGTGGACGCTGAAGGAGAAGAACGAGATCGAGCGCATACTGGGCGAATTCTCCGGCCGCATCGCCCCCGATGCCGACTTGATCGCGAACAACCTGGACCTGCTGGCCCGGCTGGACGTGATCTTCGCCAAGGCAGCCCTCTCCCGGCAGATGCGGGCCGTGCCGCCGAAGCTGAACGAGGAGGGGCACGTGCGCCTGATCCAGGCCCGCCATCCGCTGATCGATCCGGAGAAGGTGGTGCCCTCCACGCTGTGGCTGGGGGAGGAGTTCACCACGCTGGTGATCACCGGCCCCAACACCGGCGGCAAGACGGTCACGCTGAAAACAGTGGGCCTGCTTTCGCTGATGGCCCAGGCCGGCTTGCAGATTCCGGCTGCCTACGGCTCGGAGCTGGCTGTCTTTGACGAGGTGTTCGCCGATATCGGCGACGAGCAGTCCATCGAGCAGAGCCTGTCCACGTTTTCCTCCCACATGACCAACATCGTGGAGATATTGCAGAGCGTGACACCCCGCTCCCTGGCGCTGTTCGACGAGCTGGGCGCGGGCACCGACCCCACCGAGGGCGCGGCGCTGGCCATGGCCATACTGAACCACCTTTTGAATATGAAGGTCACCACGATGGCCACCACCCACTACAGCGAATTGAAGGCCTTCGCCCTGAGCACGCCCGGGGTGGAAAACGCCTCGGTGGAGTTCAACGTGGAGACCCTGCGGCCCACCTACCGGCTGTCCATCGGCGTGCCCGGCAAGAGCAACGCCTTTGAGATTTCCCGAAAGCTGGGCCTGCCAGAGTTTTTGATCGAGGACGCCAACAGCCGCCTGAGCAAGGATGCCGTGCGCTTCGAGGACGTCATTGCCAACGCCGAGTACCACCGCCAGATCGCCGAAAAGGAACGGGAACTGGCCGAAGAGGCCCACCGGGAGACCCAGCGCCTGCGGGACGAGGCGGAGAAGCTGCAAAGGGAGCTGGCCTCCCGCCGGGAGACCGAGCTGCGCAAGGCGAAGGACGAGGCCAGGAAGGTGCTGCAAAAGGCCCAGCGGGAGAGCGAGCAGATCATCGCTGACCTGAAGAAGCAGCGCAGCGCCGGGGTGAAGGAGCACGAGCTGCACAACCTGCGGGCACAGCTGCAGGGGGCCATCGACGCAAATACCGAGAGGATCGCCGCTGACGAGGCCGTGGGCAGCGTGCCCACCAGCCTGAAGGTGGGGGACACGGTGCTGCTGGTGAACCTGAACGCCAAGGCCGTCGTGCTGACTCCGCCGGACAGCAAGGGGGAGTGCACGGTGCAGGCCGGAGCGCTGAAGCTGAAGGCCAATATGGCCGACATGCGCACCGCGAAGCCCGACAAGCCCGAAAAGCCCAGGGGTCGACAGCCTGCAAAGGGCAATGGCGGCGGCACCACCATCAACGTGGGCGTGCGGCAGGTGCAGACCGAGTGCGACGTGCGGGGCATGAACCTGGAGGAGGCCATCGACGAGGTGGACGCCTTCCTGGACAGCGCCCTCATCAACAAGCTGGGCCAGGTGTACATCATCCACGGCAAGGGCACCGGCATCCTCCGCAATGGCATCCAGCAGCACCTGAAGCGCTACGGCGCAGTAAAGTCCTTCCGCCTGGGCAAGTACGGCGAGGGCGAAGACGGCGTGACGGTGGTGACGCTGAAGTGAATTCAGATTTGTCGAGATGTTTATGGATACGCAAAGGGAAGTATAAAGGGAACAGGGACATCGAGCGCCCGGAAAACGCTCCAGTGGAGCGTTTTCAGCGAGATGGGGCCGGCAGGCCCGAAGAACAGGGAACAGGAATGGCG
>ONJE01000397.1 GCA_900318045.1 uncultured Eubacteriales bacterium | reverse complement strand
CATGTTTCAAGTTGAATTTTCGTTTTCGCATTGCTTTTCCCCTGCGCCGATGTTATAATTTAATTGCATATATTTTCACATCAGCAAAGGAAGGTGCGGACCATGAAAATCACCGCCATCGGAGAAATTTTGGTAGACATGACCCAGACCCAAATCGACGCCAACGGCATTCCCCATTTTGCCGCCAACCCCGGCGGCGCGCCTGCCAACGTGGCGGTGGCCGCGGCCAAGCTGGGCGTGGAAAGCGCGTTCGTGGGCTGCATCGGCGAGGACGCTTTCGGCACATTATTGCACGATACGCTGGTTCAATATAACGTAAACATCGACGGCCTGCAGGTGACTCCTCTGACCAACACCACCCTGGCGGTCGTGACCGTGGACGCAACGGGCGAACGCAGCTTTTCCTTCTACCGCAAGCCCGGCGCGGACACCCGCATCGACGCGGCGAAGGCCATCGAAGCCGTGAAGGGCACGGGCATCCTGCACTTCGGCTCCGTGTCCCTCACCGACCCCTCCTGCCGGGACACCATCGTGAACACCGTGTCCGCCGCCAAACGGGACGGGGCCATCATCACCTACGACCCCAACTACCGCGCCGTGCTGTGGCAGAATGAGGACGCCGCCATGCTGCAAATGCGGGCCGTGCTGCCCCTGTGCGACATCGTGAAAATCAGCGATGAGGAAACCATGCTGCTCTGCGGCGTGAAGAATCCCCACGCCGCCGCCCAGAAGCTGATGGATATGGGCGTGAAGCTGGCCGTGGTCACCCTGGGCCCCAACGGTGCGCTGTGGCGCTATGGTGATCTGGAGGGCGAAGTGGAAGGCTTCAAGGTGAAGGTAGCCGATACCAACGGCGCGGGCGACACCTTCTTTGGCGCGTTGCTCAGCCGCATCGCCCTGCACGGCGGTCTGGAGGGCCTTACCGCCGACGACCTGAACGCCTACGTCCGCTTTGCCAATAAAGCCGCCTCCCTGACCACCAGCCGCCCCGGCGCGATTCCCGCCATGCCGACGCAAGAAGAAGTGGAGGAGGGGCTGAAATGATCGACCGCAGCGAATGGAAAAGCGAATTCGCCTCCCGCTTCAAGCGCCATGAGGACGAGCTGAAATGGCTGTACTGCGAGCTGTACCACAGCGACATGCGCTCCTATGAATACTTCGTGGACATGCTCTACCGCAGCTACAAGGCCCGTCCTGAAAGCCTGAAAACCATGGATCGGGCCCGGGAAGCCTACCCCGACTGGTACAAGGGCCACGAGCTGGTGGGCATGCTGATGTATGTGAACGCCTTCGCGGGAACCCTCAAGGGCGTGGAGGAAAAGCTGGATTATATCGCTGACTGCGGCGTGAATTACCTCCATTTGATGCCCCTGCTGGAAAGCCCCAAGGGCCGCAGCGACGGTGGCTACGCCGTGAGCGATTTCAGAAAAGTGCAGCCTGAGCTGGGTACGATGGAGGATTTGTACAGCCTTTCCGAAAAGTGCCATGAGCGGGGCATTGCCGTATGCCTGGACTTCGTGATGAACCACACCAGCGAGGATCACGAATGGGCGAAGAAAGCCCGGGCCGGCGATATCGAATGCCAGCACCGCTATTTCTTCTATGACACCTGGGACATTCCCAACTGGTACGAGCAGACCGTGCGCCAGGTCTTCCCCACCACCGCGCCGGGCACCTTTACCTGGTGCGAGGAAGCAAAAAAGGTGGTCATGACCACCTTCTATCCCTACCAGTGGGATTTGAACTACGCCAACCCCACCGTGTTCAACGACATGACGGACAACATGCTGTACCTGTGCAACAACGGCATCGACATCATCCGCCTGGACGCGGTGCCCTACATCTGGAAAGCCCTTGGCACCACCTGCCGCAACCTGCTGCAGGTGCACACCCTGGTGCGCATGATGCGCATGGTGTGCGAAATCGTGTGCCCCGGCACGCTGCTGCTGGGCGAAGTGGTGATGGAGCCCAGCAAGGTCGTCCCCTACTTCGGCACGGTGGAAAAGCCCGAATGCCATCTGCTTTATAACGTGACCACCATGGCCTCCATCTGGCATACCGTGGCGACAAAAGATGTGCGGCTGCTGGCTCACCAGATGGAGCAGGTGTTTTCCCTGCCCAAGCAGTACACCTTCCTCAACTATCTCCGCTGTCACGACGACATCGGCTGGGGCCTGGATTATGAGTTTCTCGGCCAGTTCGGCCAGCGGGAAGTGCCCCACAAGAAATACCTGAACGACTATCTCACCGGCAAATGGCCCGGCAGCCCCGCCTTGGGCGAACTGTACAACGACGACCCGCGCCTGGGCGACGCCCGCCTCTGTGGCACCACGGCCAGCCTGTGCGGCATCGAAAAGGCACGAAAGGGCAACGACGCCGAAGCCATGGAAAAGGCCCTGCGGCTGGATGAAATGCTCCATGCCTTCATGTTCACCATGAGCGGCCTGCCCGTGCTGTACAGCGGCGACGAGGTGGCCCAGGAAAACGACAACGATTACCACAGCGACCCGTTGAAGGCCGACGACAGCCGCTACCTGCACCGGGGCAATATGGATTGGAA
>ONJE01000383.1 GCA_900318045.1 uncultured Eubacteriales bacterium | reverse complement strand
TCAAGGAAAATCAACACAGAAATGCAGGCAAAGACGCCGTAACTGCAACGGAGTTTCCAGCCAATTGCGCTTCAGGCATTTTAGAAACACACTCTAGTCTTCGATACATCATTCGGTTTTTTTTATGTGTCAGCTCTACGTCATAGCCGGGCTCATACAAATATCTTAATGAAGGTCCTACTGACGATCTGTTCCCGGCCCCGAATGATGCGATTGACACGGGAAAGAGACACGCCAATCTTCTCAGCGATCTCCGTCTGAGCGATTCCATCCTCAATAAACGTGTCTCCTTCGGTAATTCATCTGTTATGCCCTTTGGTTCCTCCTGCGCAGCATTACCAGCAGCGCCAGCGCGGCAAGGGCAATCACCAGGTACAGCGGCAGGTTGCTGTGATCGCCGGTATCGACCCCGTCGCGCACGGTGAGGGTGACCTCCTGGCTGATGATCTGCGTGCCCTCGGCGTCGGTCACGACGCAGCGGAATTTGCAGCCGTCCCACTTCTTCTCGATGTCCTTGCGGCTCAGGGTCGGATCGTTGAAGCCAGGCAGATCCACCCACTTCTGGTGCTTCTCATCCCAGATCTGCCACTGGTAGGTATAGGGCTGTTTACCGCCGCCGACCTCCACCGTGAAGGATACGTCCTCGCCCTCCTGGACGGTCACGTCCTCGGGCTGAGTAATGAAGTAAAGCGGGCTGCCGCCGCCCAGATAGACGGTGAATTCATTGTTGATGAGGGCGCATTCCTCCTCGCCGACCGCGACGACCTCCACCCGCGCCTGCTTGTGGGCGCCCGGATCATCCACCAACGCGCTCATGGGCATCGAGATGGTCTGGGTCGAGCGGTTGACCAGCGCCTGTTCATAGTAGGGCAGGTTGACGTAATACGGGTCGGTGGCGCCGTCCACGTACACCGCGCAGGCCAGCTTGATGTCGTCGTCAAAGGCGGCGTAGTTGTGCAGCACGATATCCAGCCACTTCTGGCCGTCCCAACCGTCGTACACCCGATGGCCGACGTTCAGGTCGTGGACGAACAGCTCCATATCCAGCGTCGAAGCGGCGGTGGCATTGGCGATCAGGCCGGATTTGATGGCGTTGGCCGTGACGCCGTTGGCCTGGACGGGCTGCTGGAGAACCAGCTGGCCCGATTTTTCATCCAGCACATAGGTCAGCAGCTCCGATTCCCCATCGGCCGCGTTGCTGGCCAGCCCCGACAGGTTGGAGCGGACGGACAGCGCGCTGACCTTGAAGCGCATCAGCTTCTCCATCCTCCAGGCCTCGGGGATCTTGAAGGTGGTGTTGTATACGCCGAGGGAGCCGGGCATCAGCATATCCGTCTTGACGTACTGAGTCTCGGAATCCAGCTGCTCCACCGAATCCAGCACGGCGCCGTAGGGCTGCACAATGACCTTGTACGCCTTCTTTTCCTGGGACAGCACCCAGTCGCGCTGGCGGGCGGTATAATCGAAGTCCTCCGCACGGTGGGCGACCTTCGCGCCCGTCAGCTCCACCTTGCCATCCTCCATGGTGATTCTGCTCTTTTCAGGATCGACGCAGTTGACGTGGACGGTCTCGACCAGCGTCTCCTTCTCCTGATCCCCGCTCTTTTGCACGTCGTACATGGCGACGTCGAAGGTCGCGATGCCCATGTTGCCCTCGTTCATGATGCCCAGGGAGATGTCCTCAAAGCTGCCCGCCGAGACCGCAGGGGCCTGGGTGATGGCGGCCTTCATATCCGCCACGGGCTTGAGCAGCTCCTGGAACGACCACAGCGATACCGGAGAGGGGCAATACTTCTTCTCTTTCTCGGGCACCTCGTTGACCACGGCTGAGAAATAGCTGGTACCCGTTCCCATGAGCATCATGTCGAAGATCGAAGTATCCTCTATTAAAACATCATGGTACAGTGTACGTTTATAATAGCCAACTGGGATACTGGCAAAAAACGGCGGCACTTCAAATTCCGCGAATACCGAGGCGTCGGCCATGGTGTTGGTGGCCGTGTCGTAGGCGACGGTCCACACGCGCCACCGGTTTTCCGCCTTGTTGTCCCTGTTTTGGGAGGCGGACACCCAGTAGATATAGGGCGTCTGGCCCATGTAGGTCACCTTGAATAAGCCGTCGGGAATGACCAGGTCGTAGGCGGTCTTGGTGACGGTGAAGGTCAGCTCGCGGCCCTCGCGCATGTCGCCCCGCTCCAGCACCACGGCCTGGCGATCCTGGTAGCTCCTGACGGCGTTCATCTCAAAATCGAACACCTCGATGGCGGTATCGCCCTCGCCGTCCTTCGGCACGCTCAGCGCCACGAAGCCGGGGCTGTGATGCAGGTCGAGGTTGGCTTCCGTGATCTCGGGCGCGTCCGCCGACAAGCGCACGGCGCCGCGGACGATGCGTCGGGCGTAGCCCTTGCCCATGCCGCTCTGCACGAACTGATCCGTGTAGCACGTCACGGAGCCGTTGCCGGTCACCATTTGGAACGACGTCGCGCCGTAGGCGGGCGCGTCCTCGGAATAGGTGATGCGGCCGAAGGTGCCGAACAGCTCCACGCCCTGCACCCGCTTGTTCTGCCAAATCGCCTTGGCCCAGGTAATCTCCGGGTCCGTGATGGATTCATAGTAGTAGCGCTCGATATCGACACTGCTGCCGTAGGTGTGCCGGGCCAGGGCCACCGGCTCCGACACGATCAGGCAATGATCCTCGGCCGTGTTGCTGTGGGAGTAATAGGCCTGATCCAGCTTGCTGGTCAGTTTGCCGTTTGAATCCGGCTGCAGGACCAGCAGGTAGAAGATCTGGTTGCAGTGCGTGTATGCGTCGATGCCTTCATTGGGCCGGGGCATCTCGTCGTCATTGAACTTCGCGGCGCAGGCTACGACCAGGAACACCAGTCCGTCGGCCTCGACAACGTCGAAGGCGTAATCCTCGTAATCGTTCAGGTTCGGCCTCCAGCTTTGGTAGGCCATTTCCCCGGTCTGGCTCACGGTCGGCTGCCAGGTGTCGATGGCCGTCTGCGTATCGTCCGCGTTGCCACCGCCGACGGCCATCCAGTTGACCCGCCGGTGGAGCTTGTTGTTCTTGTCCAAGGAACGTTCTATATTAAACACATAATCCTTTTCGTTGACCCGGACGACCTTGAAGGACGCCTTTGCGTCTTCCTCTTTCAAATGGGAAACAAGCTTCGGCGTCAGCTCGGGATAGCTCTGGGGGTCCATATACGCCGCTTCCTGCACCTTTCCGTCGTTCTTCTCCGCGTTCATGTAATGCGACAGCAGGTCGTTGCTCGAATTTCTGGTTGTATATAGCGTCCACTCCGCGAGCGTTGTATTCCAGCGGTACGATAAGAAAAACAGCGTAGCGCCAATGGAAAGATCGATGCTGGCGGTCACATCCATGTAGCTCTGATCCACTCCCAGAAGCACGAGGTGGATTATGACATCCAAGGAGGCGATCAGGCGCACCCATACCTCCATGAGGCCCTTTATGCCGACGCCGACCTGCGCCGCCAGATAAAAGCCTATATAAAAAGTAAATTCGTCGATGGGATAGATTTTCCAGTTTTGGAAGCCGCCGTTTACCCAGCAGAAGTCGACGGAAAATTGAAAGGAGATACCCGCGTACACGCCTAAGGTAATCTGTATATAGGACGGCATCGGCCCAACCTGATAGTGCATCGTCCAGTTGTTTTCATAGGTGACCGTCAAGCCGAAGCCCAGGCTCACCCTGACATTTGTGCTCTTCACGTCTTCAATGTCGTTGTCCAGCTCCCAGCGGCCGGTGGCGACCGCGAAAATGCCGATATCAATGTTGGAATCATGCATGAATTGATGCGGCATCGTAACGTAATCTTCCGCAGCCATCAAGGCCTTGGACTTGTAATCGGCCAGCCAGCCTTGCTTCTCGACATTCTTCTGGAAAAGCCTGGATTTCTTCATGTCTCGGTTTTTCCAGTCGTCGTTTGCTTCCTCGACCTTCTTCCCCATAAACGACATGCCGATCCACATGACCACCATGCCGGCAGGGTTGATGGACAGATGGGGAAGGTATTTTTCAATGGGCAGGTTGAAATTGACGTAGATGCCCACGGTGGGAATCTTGAAGGAGATGCCCGTGCCGTGCTCAAGCACGTTGGCAAACACGCCGCCCTCCGCGCCGGTGCCCTCGTTCAGGGGCACGGACGTGGCGCTGCGCAGGGCGACCAGCTTGGTGGGGAATTTCAGATTGCCTCCCTTGCCGTAGAAGAAGGTGGGGCGCTGCTCCTCGGAGGCATTGGGCGAGAAGCGCTGCTTCCACTTTCCCGTGAAGGTGTATTCCTGGTAGCCCTCGGGAGTGGTCTTCTTTGAGGTAGGCTCCATCGAGTATTTCTTCAGGCTCTTGAGGCTGCCATCGTTCTCGTACCAGGTCATCACCAGGCCGGGAAGCTGCTTTCCTTCGGGTTCGTTGAACACAGCCTTGACGGTGAACTGCGCGTCGTTGGCGGGCGAATTGATCATCTCGTATTCCGAGTGCATAATGTCCTTGCCGTTGAAGGACGCCGAGATCATGTAGGGCTCGGAGGCGGCGTTGGATACGACGCCCTCCTCTTCAGCCGCGCCTTCGTCTTCCATGGGGACAAGGGTATCCATGAAGGTCTGCCCCAGGCTGACCTCCAGATCCTCGATGATGTAGTTTCGGTAGCCCTGTTTGCGGGGATCCACCTCAACGTAGAGGTGAACCTCGTCATATTCGTCCGCGACGAACAGGTTCGTGGGAAGGATCACCATGCCCTTCTCATTGGAATATTGAGGCTCGGAAAGCTGGGCGCCGGCGATGGAGGC
>ONJE01000122.1 GCA_900318045.1 uncultured Eubacteriales bacterium | reverse complement strand
GCCCGCAGGCTTGCTGGCGGCAAGTCAAGGGACTTCAACGCCGGTATGGCGGAAAAGATGCCGCATGATTGTATAGGTTTAGGTTGAGATTAGTATAAGGAGGCATATATCATGAAACAATTGACGGCCCTGCTCCTTGCCCTGCTGCTGCTGGCCCTGCCGGCCCTGGCCGAGCCGATGTCGCTTCTGGACTATACCGACGACATCCTGGAGGACGGCAGCCCGATCTACTACTTCCAGGAGCTGTCCCTGAAGCTGCCCGCAGACTGGCGGGGCAAGGTGATGGCCATGAAGGACGAGCACGGCGTGGGCTTTTACCAGATTGCCAGCTACAGGAAATACGAGGCTGAGGGCACTCCCGGCGGCGGCTTCCTGTTCATGCTGTCCGCCAGCGTGAATACCAGCTTCACCGAACTGCCTTCCTTCAGGTATCTGGGATTCAGCGGGGCTTCCGCGATGAACTACTACCTCAGCCTGCCCAGCGATTACCCGGCTTACATGGAGGAGGCCACCCAGGCCGAATACGACGCGATGTGCGCCCAGATCGACGATGTGGTGCAGAACGCGGCGTTCTACGCTGGCACCGGCGCTGAAAAAGCCGAATCCGAGGCCGATACTCAGGACTCTGCCTCCGCGGGCGGCGTGTCGCTGGAGCGGGCCCGCTACCACTACGAACACAGCGCCCTGCCCCGCTACTTCTATGATAATCCCGAGAACATGCTGCGGGTGATGGAGGAATCCGGCGCCTATCGGCTGTGGACCTCTCTGGCCGACGAGAACGGCGTGAAATACCCCTATCAGTCCGGAGATTACGCCGAGAACCTGTATACCACCGGGGATGGTGCGACAATCCTGCAAATTATAATGCCCAGGCCCGAGGCCGAACCCCAGTGCTACCGCGTCTACATGCTCTACAATCCGGCCACCGGCGATGCGGCCTACTATACCGTGGAATACGAAGGCCTGCTGGGTGAAGATGCCCTGCTTTGCGGCTGGTCCAGGAATCTGGAGCATACCGTCTACGGCGGCGCGGCGGTGTTGGACGAGAGCGACGGCGGCTACCGCGAGGCGCTGCTGGACGAGGCGAAGCAGATCGCGAAGCTGGTGGGCTATTCAACGTCGCTGACGGCGACCGAGGGTCCCGCTCCGGAGCCGTCCGACGATGGCCTGGTGCAGATCGCCTGCTCCGAGCAGGGCTTTACCACAATGGCGAAATCCGAGTATGCCTGGGACTACCAGGCGGGCACGGGCATTTCCATCTACACCCAGCATGCGGGGTCGATCCCCTATGTGATCGTCTTCTATGGCGAAGACCTGCTGGGTGAGCCCTATGAGTACATCCAGGAGCAGTACACGCCCCACATGCAGCAGAAGTACGGCGACGCCCTGGCGAGTTTTGAAGAAGTCAGGAGCTATGAAATCGGCGGCAAGCAGCTGCCCGCGGGTCTGTATTCCTATTATGTGGGGGATACCCTGGTGGATATGATCCGGCTGATGGATTCCACCGGCAGCCGCACCGTCAGCTATACCGCGAAGTACATCCACGGCGAGGGCGATGCCACCCTGGACGCGCTGGACACGGCGATTCGGGGCTTCAGGGCAGAGTGATCATACCGGAGGATGTTACCAAAATGATACGGTTCTCATACAGGCAAGCGCCATGTCGATCGTCGACATGGCGCTTGCCTGTGGGATATACGTCTACCTGCACGCTTCCTTCAGCACCGCGATGGCTCTTTCCAGCAGGTCCATGGGGATGTTCAACGCGGGCAGCAGCCGCACGCGGTCCTTGGCGGTCAGGTACAGCGCGCCGTTTTCGAGGCACTTCATGACGACCTCCCGGGCGGGCTTGACCGTCTTGACGCCGATCATCAGTCCCAGGCCTGAGACGGCCTCGACGCCGGGCGCGCCGGTGAGCTGGTCGAAGATGTAGGCGCTGCGCTGGCGCACGCCTTCCAGCAGGGCGTCGTCGATGCGGCTGAGGATGCTGACGCCGCCCGCGCAGGCCACGGGGTTGCCGCCGAAGGTGGAGCCATGGTCACCGGGGGTCAGCACGTCCTGAACCTTCTGGCCCATCAGGCATGCGCCGATGGGCAGGCCGCCGCCCAGGCCCTTGGCTGTGGAGACGATGTCGGGCTGGATGCCGAAGGTCATGTAGGCGTACAGCTGGCCGCTGCGGCCGTTGCCGGTCTGCACCTCGTCTACCATCAGGGGGATGTCGTGCGCCTGTGCGTAATCCGCCAGGGCGTGTACGAACCCGGCCTCCAGCGGCACCACGCCGCCCTCGCCTTGCACACACTCGATCATGATGCCCGCCACGGGGGTCCTGGCGTCGATGGCCTTCAGCGCGTCCATGTCGCCGGGGGCAATGTGCTCAAAGCCGGGCACCAGCGGCTGGTAGAGCTCGTGGTAGTGGTCCTGGCCGGTGGCGGACAGCGTGGCCAGCGTGCGGCCGTGGAAGCTGTTTTTCAGCGTCACGATGGTGTAGCAGTTCGGCCCCTTCTTTTCGGCGGAGTATTTGCGGGCCACCTTGATGGCGCACTCGTTGGCCTCCGCGCCGGAGTTGCCGAAGAACACCTTCTTCATGCCGGTGCGCTGGCACAGCATCTCGGCCAGCTTCGCGTCGGGTGCGGTGTAGTACAGGTTTGAAGAATGGGGGAGCTTGCCCAGCTGGTCGGTGACGGCCTTCAGCCACAGCTCGTCCGCCGCGCCGAAGCCGTTTACCGCGATGCCGGAGCCCATGTCGATGTAATCCTTGCCGTCCGCGCCCTTCAGGAGTGAGCCCTTGCCCGAAACCAGCTCCACCGGGAAGCGGGCGTAGGTGTTGGCGATGTAGGTCTTGTCCAATATCTGCGTATTACTCATTGTGATTGTCCTCCTGACATTATTCCCGGCTTCCCTTCACCATCGTGCCCGCGCCCTCGTCGGTGAGCAGCTCCATCAATATGGAGTGGGGGACGCGGCCGTCCATGATGATGACCTTTTTCACGCCCCGGCGGATGGCCTCGACACAGCACTCCATCTTGGGGATCATGCCCCCGGAGATGACACCCTCCCGGCGCAGCTGGCCCGCTTCGGCCACCGAAAGCTCGGGGATAAGCGTGGCGGGGTCGTCCTTGTCCCGCAGCAGGCCGGGAATGTCGGAAAGCATGATCAGGCGTTCGGCCGTCAGCGCCCCGGCCACCCGGGCCGCGGCGGTGTCGCCGTTGATGTTGTAGGCGTTGCCCTCCCGGTCGCAGCCAAGCGTGGAAATAACGGGGATGTAGCCCTTCTCCAGCAGGTCGGTCACCGGTTGGATGTTGATGTTCGTGATCTCGCCCACGTAGCCCAGCCGCTCGTCCTTGATTTCGGCCTCGATCAGCCGGCCGTCCATGCCCGATATGCCCATGGCCTGGCCGCCCTTCATCTCCAGCAGGTTGACCAGCGTCTTGTTGATCTTGCCCGCCAGCACCATTTGCACGATGTCCACGGTCTCCCGGTCGGTCACCCGCAGGCCGTCCACGAACACGGCCTCCTTGCCCAGGGCCTTCATGGTCTGGCTGATCTCCGGGCCGCCGCCGTGTACCAGCACCACCTTCACGCCGATCAGCCACAGCAGCACCACGTCCTCCATGACCTGCTGCTTCAGCTGCTCGTTCACCATGGCGTTGCCGCCATATTTCACCACCACGACCTTGCCGGTGTAGCGCCGGATGTAGGGCAGCGCCTGCACCAGCACCTCGGCGCGCTCGGCGTTGGATAAGCTCTCTATCATAATAACTCCTGTCAGGATCTGTAATCCCCGTTGATCTTCACATAATCGTAGGTCAAATCGCAGCCCCAGGCGGTGGCCTCCTCGCTGCCCATTTTCATGTCGCAGCAGAAGCGGATCTCCTTTTCGGAGAGAATAGCCAGGGCCCTGTCCTCGTCGAAGGCCTGCACACAGCCGTCCCTGTAGAAGCAGAGATCCCCGTCCCTGCCAATCAGGTACAGCTCGATCAGCGCGGGGTCGAAGTCCACCCCGGCGTAGCCCAGGGCGCAGAGTATGCGGCCGCAGTTGGCGTCCTTGCCGTAGATCATGGCCTTCACCAGGCTGGAGCCTACCACCGAGCGTGCCAGCACGCGGGCGTGTTCCTTGGTGTCGGCGCCCGTCACCTTCATTTCCATCAGGTGGGTCGCGCCCTCGCCGTCCCCGGCCATCTTCACGGCCAGGTCGCGGCACACGGTGAACAGCGCCTCCCTGAAGGTATTGTATGCCTCGCTCCCGGCGGCGACGGGCGCGTTGCCCGCCATGCCGTTGGCCAGCACCAGCAGCGTGTCGTTGGTGCTGGTGTCGCCGTCCACCGAGATCATGTTGAAGGTGTCGGCCACCACGTCGCTCACGGCCCGCTGCAGCAGGTCGGAATCGATGGCGCAGTCGGTGGTGATGTAGGCCAGCATCGTGCACATGTTGGGGTGGATCATGCCCGAGCCCTTGCTCATGCCGCCCAGGTGGACTTCCACGCAGCCCTTGCCGTCGGCGGCGGGCAGGGTGAAGGCCACCGCGCACTCCTTGTTGACGGTGTCGGTGGTCATGATGGCCCGGCTGGCGGCGGTGCCCGCCTCGAGGCTGTCCGACAGCGCTTCCTTCATCATGGCCACGCCCGCGGTGATGCGGTCGATGGGCAGGTTGGGCCCGATGACGCCGGTGGAGCCCAGCAGCACCTGATCCGCGGGGATATCCAGTGCCTTCCCGGTGAATTCAGCGGTCTGCCTGCACAGCGCCATGCCCGTTTCGCCGGTGGCGGCGTTGGCGATGCCGGCATTGACCACCACGGCCCGGGCGGCCTTTACGTTGCGCACGATATCCCGGTCCCAGACCACCGGCGCGGCCTTGACCACGTTGCTGGTGAAGGTGCCCGCCACGGCGCAGGGGGCGTCGCTTGTGAGCATGGCCATGTCGGTGCGCCCCCGGTACTTGATGCCCGCGGCGCAGCAGGCCGCCCTGAAGCCCGCGGCGGCTGTCACGCCGCCGGGAATGCTATTGATCTTCATTGTCCTCTCCTATAAATCGCGTGATGTTCTTTTCGTTCAGCACGAACTCATAATAATTCACGTCGCTCTTCTTCCAGCCGATCTGCCGCCAGAAGGCGTTGCCCACGTCGTTGTTGGCGAAGGCGATCAGCGAGACCTTGTTGATGCCCATTTCCCGCAGGCGCGCCATGCAGTAGCCCACCATGCGGGTGCCGATGCGCCGCCGCCGGTATTCCCGGGCCACGCAGACGTGGTACAGGGCGCCCTGCCGGCCGTCGGAACCGCACAGTATCGAGCCGATGATGCGCCCGTTTGCGACGGCAACCACGCTGGTGGTGGGGTTGCGGCGGATGAAGCGGGCCACGTCCTCCCGGGAGTCGTCCAGCGCCCGAATGCCGAAGCCCCGTATAGTCATCCACAGCGCCCGGACGGCGTCGTAGTCGTCCTCGCGCATGGGCAGGATCTGTACCTCATCCATGGGCGCCGATCACCAATCCCTCTGTCTCGTCCAGGCCCAGCAGCAGGTTCATGTTCTGTATGGCCGCGCCGGAGGCCCCCTTGCCCAGGTTGTCGAAGCGGGCGGTCAGCAGCACGCGCTCGGCGTTGCCCGAGACGCTGACCTGCATGTCGTCACGGCCCGACAGCGCCCCGGCGGACAGGAAGCCGCCCTCGTCCGCTGCCTCGGCATAGTTCACCACCGGACCGGCATAGGCCGCACGGTAGGCCGCCTTCACATCGTCGATATTGCCGTTCAGCTGGTCCGCGAACAGGGGTATGCTGACCTCCATGCCGCTGTAGAAGTCGCCCACGATGGGCATGAACGCCGGGGCATGGGTCAGGCCGCACACCGCGGCCATCTCCTTCAGGTGCTTGTGCTGCTGGGTAAGGCCATACTGGCGCGGGGCGTCCAGCAGCGGGCTGCGGCCATCGGCCTCGTACTCGGCGATCATCTTCTTGCCGCCGCCGGAATAGCCGGTCAGCGACGTGCAGCACAGCAAGGCATCTTTATTCAAGAGCCCCGCGTGCGTAAGCGGTGCGATCAGCGCGATAAACCCGCTGGCGTGGCAGCCGGGGTTGGCGATGCGCTTCGACGCGGCGATGCGCGGGCGCTGGCCGGGCAGCTCGGCAAAGCCGTACACCCAGCCTTCGGCGGTGCGGTGGGCGGTGGAGGTGTCGATGATGGCGGTTTCGGGGTTCTCCACCAGGGCCACCGCCTCAATGGCGGCGGCGTCCGGCAGGCACAGGAAGGCGATGTCCGCCCCGTTCAGCGCGTCCCGTCGGGCCAGAGGGTCCTTGCGCTTTTCCTCGGGCAGGATCACCAGCTCGATTTCCTTTCGATTCGCCAGCCGCTCGCGTATGCGCAGGCCCGTGGTGCCCGCGCTGCCGTCGATGAATACCCGCTTCATGTGCCGCCTCCATACCATTCTAATAAATATACAGAAATTATACGGCTAATTGCCGGTCAAGGCAAGTTAAATGTGTATTATTATTCGTGGTAATTGTATAATAATGCAAAAAAATGAGTGAATATGCAGTGCGGAGCGCCCCGGCGCAATGAACATTTAATACAGGCGCGTTGACACGCATCCTTTTTTGTGATAGCATAATGCCATAACCGAATATTGCGATTAAAGGATAGAGGCGCAGTTGTCATCAGTAGGGCCGGTGCAAGGCATCGCAAAGCCGTTGCCGGTCATGAAAGGGGCCGCTGCCGAAGACGGGGAGGGCGGCCTCCGTCTGGGCGTACGGACAACATCCGTTCGACTGTCGCGACTGCGAAGCGCTATGGATTAATCGAGGCACTGCCACGCGCGCGCGGGGCGGTAGATGTCGATTGGAACACAGCGAATGCAGCGGGCATTGGCTGTTTTTAATTATCGCATAGATTGCAATATGCGGAATAACGCCACTAAGGAGAATCGTTATGAGCAAGAAGACCATCTTTCGCGGCGCCGCTACAGCGCTGATTACCCCCCTGACCCCCGCAGGCGTGGACTACGAGGCCCTGGGCAAGCTGATCGACTGGCAGATCGACCAGGGCATCGACGCGCTGGTGATCGCCGGCACCACCGGCGAGGGCGCTACCCTGACCTACGACGAACACCAGGAGGTCATCCGCTACTCGGTGGAGCGGGCGGCGGGGCGCGTGCCCATCATCGCCGGCAGTGGCTCCAACGACACCAACCGCGCCATCACCCTGTCCCGCTTCTCATGCGACGCCGGGGCCGACGCGCTGCTGGTGGTGACCCCCTACTACAACAAGGCCACCCAGAAGGGCCTGAT
>ONJE01000276.1 GCA_900318045.1 uncultured Eubacteriales bacterium | reverse complement strand
CTGGGTGGGGCTTTTGCTGATGATCCTGTTTTCCGTCATGTTGCACTGGCTGCCCGCTGGCGGCTGGGATGCCACCAGTCTGTTCAGCGAATTCAAGTGTCTGATCCTGCCCGCATTCACCCAGTCCCTGATGACCGCGGCAATCCTGATCCGCGATATGCGCAATTCGGTGGTGGACATCATCCGCCAGGATTACGTAGACTTCGCCAAATCCAAGGGGCTTTCTGCAGGCGCCGTGCGGCGCCGCCACATCATTCGCAATTCCATGGTGTCCACCGTCACGCTGCTGTCTATGCGTATGGCGGCGCTGCTGGGCGGCAGCGTCATCATCGAGACCGTGTTCGCACTGCCAGGCATCGGCAAGCTGACCTACGACGCCATTTCCGCCAGGGACTACACTGTGGTGCAGTCCGTGGTGTTTCTGTTCGCCCTGCTGGTGCTGGTGGTGAACCTGCTGACGGACATCATCTATTCGTTCCTGGATCCCAGGGTGGAATTCTAAAGAGGGGAGGAGAAGCTCAGTGAAACGCTATTATCCGCAATCGGAAAAGACGCGCAGGAAGCATCTCCTGCCCGCGTGGGCCGTCACGCCCACCTTCATACTGGGGGTGGTGATCGTGGTAATCGCACTGATCATGGCCATCTTCCCCGCGCAGATCGCACCCTACGATCCCACAGTGGTGGACATCACCGCCCGTACAAAGGCCCCCAGCGCCGCGCACATCTTTGGCACGGACAACTACGGCCGGGACATCTTCTCCCGGGTGGTGTGGGGCACCCGCATCGACCTGTCCATCGGGTTCTTCGGCGTGCTGGTGCCGCTGATCATCGGCAGCATCATCGGCCTGCTGGCGGCGTGGTACGGCGGCTGGCTGGACAGCCTGTTGATGCGCATCAGCGAGATCATGATGGCCTTCCCCTTCCCGATCCTGGTCATCGCCATCATCACGATCCTGGGCACGGGCACCATCAACCTGTACATCGCCCTTTGGCTGGTGGGCTGGATGAGCTATGCCCGCCTGGTACGCGCCGAGGGCATGACGCTGAAAAAATCCGAATTCATCGAGGCCGCCAGGGTGGCGGGCTTCTCCGACGCCCGCATTCTGCTTCGGCACGTGCTGCCCAACGTGATCTCCTCCTCCATCGTGTTCGCTGCCAGCGACATGGTGATGTGTATGCTCACCGGCGCGTCCATGAGCTTCCTGGGCCTGGGGGTGCAGCCCCCGACGCCGGAGTGGGGCGCGATACTGAACGAGGGCCGCACCTACATCACCTACGCCTCGTGGATGACCTTCTTCCCGGGCCTGGTACTGGCAATCACGGGTGTGGGCCTTAGCCTGCTGGGCGACTCGATGACCGACATACTGCGCAGGAAGGGACGGTGATCGGCGTGGCGGAAAGGATACTGGAGGTCAAGGACCTCAAGACGTATTTCCCGGGACGCGACGAGCTGGTCAAGGCCGTGGACGGCGTGTCCTTCGAAGTCTACAAGGGCGAGACCTTCGGGCTGGTGGGCGAATCCGGCTGTGGCAAGAGCCAGACCTGCCGGTCCATACTGGGCCTGCTCAAAAAGCCCGGCCGGGTGGTGGACGGCCAGATCATACTGGATGGCCAGGACATCACCCATTTGAAGGAAAAGGAGCTGCGCAAGCTCAGGGGCAAGAAGATGAGCGTCATCTTCCAGGAGCCCATGACCTCCCTCTCCCCGGTATTGAAGATCAAGAAGCAGCTGATGGAAGTGTTTGATGATACCCCCATGACCAGGGCAGAAAAGCAGCAGCGGGCCGTGGAGCTCTTGAGGATGGTGGGCATCCCCTCCCCGGAGCTTCGCATGGAGGAGTACACCTTCCAGTTCTCCGGCGGTATGCGCCAGCGCGCCATGATCGCCATGGCTCTGGGCGCGCGGCCGAAGCTGCTGATCGCCGACGAGCCCACCACCGCGCTGGACGTGACCATCCAGGACCAGATCATGAAGCTGATCAACAGCTTAAAGCAGGAGCTGGACATGAGCATCATACTGGTGACCCACGATCTGGGCGTCATCGCCCAGATGTGCGACCGGGTGGCGGTGATGTACTCCGGGCTGATCATGGAGATGTGCGACGTGGTGACGCTGTTCGCCTCACCCCGGCATCCCTACACCTACGCGCTGATGTCCTCGCTGCCCGACCCCGCCAACAAGGGTGCGCGGCTGAACGCCATTCAGGGCTCGCCGCCCAACCTGGCGCATCTGCCGGAGGGCTGCCCCTTCTGGCCCCGGTGCACCGAATGCGCGGACATCTGCAAGCGCGAGCGCCCGGAAATGCGCGAGATCGCCCCGGGCCACAGCGTGCGCTGCCACTGTCTGGACAAGACCGCAGCGTACCGGGGCATCATCGAAGCGCCGCAGGGGAAGGAGGCGTGAGCATGGCGGACATACAGTTTGATTACACCTCCAGGTCCAAGCTGGTGGAGGTCAAAGACCTGTGCAAGTGGTTCCCGGTGAAGCGCACCATCGCCGACAGCCTCCTGCGCCGGGAGGTCAGGTACGTCAAGGCCGTGGACCACGTGTCGCTGGACATCTACCAGGGCGAGTGCCTGGGACTGGTGGGCGAATCCGGCTGCGGCAAGTCCACGCTGGCCCGCACCATCATCCGGCTCTATGAGCCCACCTCCGGCGAGATCCTGCTGGAGGGCACCGACATCGCCCACATGAGCGCACGGGAGCTTCGTCCCCTGCGACCCCACATGCAGATGATCTTCCAGGACCCCTACTCCTCGCTGAACCCGCGCATGAGCGTGCGGGCCATCATCAGCGAACTGCTGTTGTACCACCACGTGGTGCCCAAGGACCAGGTGGACCAGCGGGTGGAGGAACTGATGGGCATGTGCGGCCTGTCCGCCGACTACGCCGGGCGCTACCCCGGCGAGTTTTCCGGCGGCCAGCAGCAGCGCGTGGGCATCGCAAGGGCCCTGGCGCTGAACCCTAAGTTCATCATCGCCGACGAGCCCGTGTCCGCCCTGGACGTGTCCATTCAGGCGCAGATCATCAACCTACTGGGCGACCTCCAGCAAAAGCTGGGGCTGACCATACTGTTCATCTCCCACGATCTGCGGGTGGTGCGCCACATCACCCACCGGGTGGCGGTGATGTACCTGGGCCACGTGATGGAGCTGGGGCCCACCGAGACGCTATTTGACGGGCCCTGCCACCCCTACACCCAGGTGCTCACCAAGGCTGCGCCGGAGATGAACCCATTAAAACGCACCCGGGAGTACGCCATCGAGGGCGAGACCCCCAGCCCCATCCATATGCCGCCGGGCTGTCGGTTCCATCCGCGCTGCCCCTATTGCACCGATCAGTGCAAGGCTGAAATGCCCGAGCTGCGCCAGATCGCTCCGAGCCGCTTTGTAGCCTGCCATCATCCGCTTCAAAAGGGGGCGGGGGTATGAGGCTGGCGCGACTGACCTGGCCCCAGGCCGAGCGGGTACTGCAAAGCGATCCCGTGGTCATACTGCCCGTGGGTACCGCCGAGCAGCACGGCCGGCACCTGCCCCTGGGTACGGACATGCTGGCCCCGGAGGCCGTGTGCGACCGCATCGAGCAAAGGGACCCCGACGTGCTGATCCTGCCCGGCTGGAGCTACGGCCAGTGCGACAGCCAGACCGAATTCCCCGGCACCATCTCATTGGGGCCGCAGTTGCTCTATGAGGTGGTCATGAAGATCTTCACCGGCCTGATGCGGCACGGCGTGCGGCGGTTCATCGCCCTGATCCACACGGAGAGCGTGTCGAACCCGTCGGGACACGCCAGCGGGCGGCCCCATCGAGCGGACGGCGCTGGAGTTGAGTCGTCGGGGAGCCATGCTGGCCGAGCTGAATTGGTGGCGTTACGTGTGGGACCTGAACTCCGCCTGGCGGGGCGGCCACGCCGGGGGACAGGAGACCGCCGCGATCCTGGCCATCAACCCCGATTGGGTGGATCGAAGCGCCTTCGAGCCCGCGAAGATGCAGGGCGTCGGAGAAGAGCTGCCTGCCTCCGGGTGGGACTGCGTGCAGTATAAGGGCGTAGACATCCCCGTGCCGCGGCTGGACGTGGATGTCACCGACAACGGCTGGCTGGGACCCGATCACCTGGAGACCGCGACCTCCGAATGGGGCGAACAGATGCTGGACGCCGCCGCCGACTGGGCTGTAGATTTCATTGAGGCGTACAGAAAAATCAAAATGTGACTATATGTCTGTCTGCTGATACATCAACAAAAACAAACGGGAGGGAATTCAAATGCGTCTTGCGCACATGACCTGGCCGCAGGCCGGGGAATACTTCAAAAAGAACGACATCATCCTGCTGTCAGTGGGCAGCATCGAGTGCCACGGCAAGCACCTGCCCCTGGGCACCGACACGCTGATTCCCGAAAAGCTGCTGGACCTGATCGAGCCGCTGACGGACGTGGCCATCGCTCCGATCATCCCCTTCGGCGCCTGCGACAGCCAGACCGACTATCCTGGCACGGTGTCACTGGGGCTGGACACGCTCTACGATGTGTTCACCAAACTGACCCAGGGCTACCGGGCGCATGGCGTCCGGCGGTTTGTGGTGCTCAACGGCCATGGCGGCAATATCCCGGTGCTGGATCGCGTGGCGCTGGATCTGCAGCGCCAGGGCTGCATGCTGGCCGAGATGAACTGGTGGCTCATGGCCTGGGATTTGAACCCCGCCTGGAAGGGTGGTCACGGCGGCGCGGAAGAGACCGCGGGCATATTGGCTGTAGACCCCAAACTGGTGGACTGGGACAGCGTGGAGGACATGGTGCTGAAGCCCGTGTCCGACGAGATCGAAGCCGCCGGCTTCAAGACCGTCCGGTACAAGGGCGTGGAAATCCCGCTGGTGCGCCCGGTGACGGACATCTCCGACAACGGCTGGATCGGCCCGGATCATCCGAAGAACGCCACCGTGGAGTGGGGCACCGACATGCTGGACGCCTGTGCGAAATACATCGCCGATTTCATGGAGGCCTTCCGGCGCGCGCCGCTGCCCGAGAGAAAGTGAGGAAGGGAAAGATGATGGACAGGCTCAGTATGATCGCGGCGTTCTCCAACGCCAACGGCGTGTCCGGCTTTGAGGACGAGGTACTGAAGGTGGCCCGAAGCTATGCGTCGGACAATCTGGATATACGGGAGGACAGCCTGCGCAATCTGTATATGTATCGCAAGGGCCATTCCGGCAACCGGCCCGTGGTGCAGCTGGACGCCCACTCCGACGAGGTGGGCTTCATGGTGCACTCCATACGGCCCAACGGCACGCTGAAATTCATCACCATGGGCGGCTGGGTCAACAGCAACATCCCCGCCCATCGGGTGCGTGTGCAGACCCGGGACGGCAACTACATCCCCGGCGTGATCGCCGCGAAGCCGCCTCACTTCATGTCCGACGCCGAGAAGCACAGGGTTCCGGAGGTAGCCGACATGTCCATCGACATCGGTGCAAGCTCCCTGGAAGAAGCCCGGGACGTTTTCGGCATCCGCGTGGCCGCGCCGGTGGTGCCGGACGTGACCTTTGAGTACGACGAGAAGCACGATCTGATGTTCGGCAAGGCCTTTGACAACCGCTTGGGATGCGCCGCCATACTGGCCACGCTGGACGCATTGAACGGCGAAGCGCTGGACGTGGACGTGGTGGGCGCGATGGCCTCCCAGGAGGAAGTCGGCACCCGCGGTGCCACCGTGACGGCCAACACCGTGAAGCCCGACATCGCCATTGTGTTCGAAGGCTGCCCCGCCGACGATACCGTGGTGCCCGCCTGCGAGGTGCAGACCGCCATCCACAAGGGACCCATGCTGCGGCACATCGACGCCCGGATGATCACCAATCCCCGCTACCAGCGCTTCGCCCTGGATCTGGCCGCCGAGCTGGGCATCCCCGTGCAGGAGGCTGTGCGCACCGGCGGCTCCACCAATGGTGCCCCCATTCACCTCTCCAATCAGGGTGTGCCCGCCATTGTGGTCGGCCTGCCCGTGCGCTATATTCACAGCCACTACGGCATCGCCTCCCTTGAGGATTTCAACAACGCCGTGAAGCTGGCCTGCGCGATCATCCGTCGACTGAACCGGGAGACCATCCTGTCTTTTTGATGGATAGTATAAAACGCGGGGCTGTCTCAGAATATCATGCGGAATATTCTGAGACAGACCC
>ONJE01000019.1 GCA_900318045.1 uncultured Eubacteriales bacterium | reverse complement strand
CCTGCCTTCCGGCTCTCTTCGCAAGTCCGCTCGATCCTGTACTCGTTTCCTCTGTATCGTTTTCAAGGTTCGCCCGCTGCCCGCGCTTCAGGGTTTCTGCACCCTGTCTCGCTGACAGCTTTGCCAGTATAGCAAAAACCAATCGTCTTGTCAACAGCTAATTTGTGTATTTATCAAACTCTTAACATTATTCCCGTCAATTTCGGCCTATTTTAAAGAAAAGCTGCATAATTTACACAGAAATGCAGGAACGGTGCTATCCTGTTGCTTCTATATATTGCGCAAGTGGAGGAATCGTGATGAGAAAGCTGCGCGCCGCGTTGTGTCTGTCGTGCCTGATGCTGCTCATACCTGCGCTCATGCAGGCGCATCGCATACTTCCGCTGGATACCCGTCCGCTGGTATCTGAAAAATACGCCGGTTGGTCAGGTGTGCTGAGCCTGTGGATTTTCGAGGGCTGGCCCTGCGGAAATGGCAGCATTGCCCCCTGGCTGAACCATTGCGTCGCGTCCTTTGAAAAAGCCCACCCCGGCGTATACGTACAGCCCCAATATGTGGACGCCGGCGCCATCGCCTCAATGGACGACAGCGGCATCCTTCCGCCGGTCATGGTGCTTTTCCCGCCCAATTTGCTGGATACGCCGAAGGGCTTGATGCCAATGGAGCTTCCCCGCAATATCTTGCCGGCACTGTGCCGCTGTGGCACTTGGAAGGGATCACTCTACGCCGTACCCATAGCGATGGGTGGCTACCTGTGGGCCTGGAACACTGCCTTGCTCGACGCCATACCTGACAACTGGCGCGAAGTTGACGCTGCGCTGTCCGTACCCTCGCCCCAGACCTGGCGCCGCTGGGATGCCGCCCTGTTGGCGCTGTGTTCAGGACGGTATGATCCATCCGAATCGAACGGGTCGCCGGAAATAACCCCTTCCCCTGCTTATGAGGTTGAGCTTGGTCTCGCCGATGCAGCAACGACTGACCCGACACCTTCGCCCGAACCCGGCCATGGATTTGCGCTGCCCCGACGCCTGCCTCCTGCTTTTCGGTTTGACGACGATAGCTGGCGACACTTCATCAACGGCGAATCCGCCGCAATGCCCGTCACTCAGCGAGAGATTCGGCGACTCCAGTCCCTTTCGGAGCAGGGCAAGGGACCCGATTGGAAGCTGTGCCCCGGTGACAGTGCCTTTACCGATCAGCTGCTGTCCCTCGCCATACTCAACCAACCGGACGACGATCCACGCAGGACACTCTGCCTGGATTTTCTCGCGCACCTCTTGTCCGACGAATGCCAATCCAGTCTGTTTCGCGCCGCGGCCTTCGCCGTGACGGACGTGCATTCCGGCTACGACACCTCGGATCCGCTTGCAATCATGGACGCCATGCTGCATGATGCTTCACTGTGTGTGCCGCGAATGTTCGACGGGCGATGGAGCGCCACAGCCGAAGCAATTGTTCGGAAATATACATCCAATACCGATGAGGCACCGGCACTTTGGGGGCAACTTCGGGATATTTTATCATAAAAGCCGAACAATAAAAAACTTGGCGGCCTCTCAATATCGGAAATTGCCGCTAATATAATAGGTAGAAACAGGGGTTATGCAACCCGAATTTCAGGTATTGAGCCACACCGGTTTGTGTGTTATAATATTAGAGAGTATCGCAGCCGGAGGCGCACATGAAATCGCTGATTCCTAAAGAAATACGGGCAAGAACTCTGTCGAACATCATCGTCGTTTGCGTCGGCATCGCATTGGCGGTCACACTGCTGCACCTGGGCGAGATCTGGACAGCCTTCAAGGCGGTGTTGCACACCATTGCGCCCTTCATAGTCGGATTCATCATCGCATTCCTGCTGATGCCCATCGTCAACCGCGTGGAATCGCTGTTCAACCGGGTATTCTTCAAGCGCAAACCCCACCCAAGGTTGAGCCGTGCCGTCGCCACTATTATCGCCTATGTCGTCTTTCTGTCGCTGCTCTCCGGTTTTTTCGCTATATTGGTGCCCCAGCTGATCACCTCTGTGAAATCGATCCTGCAATACATCGCCAATTTCGTGTCGATGAACCGGGATACCATCAACCAGCTGCTCCTGAAGTACGAATTTTTGAGCATCGAAGGCGAACAGCTGGTGATCGCTTGGGAAAAAGTGGTCTCCCAGCTGATGAACTACACCTCGCTGGTGGTCAACAACCTGATGGCCATCTCCAGCAGCATCTACACCCTGGTGTTCCAGCTGCTTGTGGGCATGATCGCGGCCTTCTACCTGCTGATGGACAAGGAAAAATACTGCGCCCAGGTGAAAAAACTCTGCTACAGCCTGTTCAAAACCAGCACCTGCGAAACGCTGATCTACTGGACCCGCCGGGCCCACAGGATTTTTTCCGGCTTCATCACCGGCAAGATACTGGATTCCATGATCATCGGCGTTATCTGCTATATTTGCATGTTGATTTTCCACATCGAATATCCGCTGCTGATCAGCGTCATCGTGGGCTTTACCAACGTCGTCCCGTTCTTCGGCCCGCTGATCGGCGCCATCCCCTGCACGCTGATCCTGCTGCTGATCAACCCGCTGAGCGCGCTGTGGTTCCTGGTGTTCATACTGATACTGCAACAGCTTGACGGCAACGTGATCGGCCCGTTCATCATGGGCGACTACGTAGGCCTTTCCCCGTTCTTCATCATGCTGGCCATCATGGTGGGCGGCGGGCTGTTTGGCTTTCCGGGGATGCTGCTGGGCGTGCCGATATTCGCGCTGATCTACGCCATCGTCCGGGCTACCTCAGAGACCCGGCTGCGGGCACGAAACCTGCCCACCGACAGCGACGCTTACATAGGCATCCCAAAGGATTCAGACCTTGAATTAAAGCAACATAAGGAAGAAGCCCATGAAACATCTGATATTTGACTGTGGCGGCGTGCTGGTCTGGCCTCGCCTGGGCGAGTGGAACATTCCCTTCGGCATATCTGAAATTCTCGGAACGCGCGCCCGGGACGTTTTCTCCGCCAAATATGTCATAGCTTACCGACAGGCCGTCAAATGGCTGGACGAATCCCAACTGGTGCCGGATATCGAAGCGGAGCGCCAGCTGCGCCGGGAATACATACAATCCATGAACACGCTGATGCAATGGTATATGACCCCATCCGAGGTCAACCGCCTGGCCGACGACTTCACCGACAACATCAACCGCTACGGCGTGTTTGAGGACGTCGCGCCATGGCTGAAGCGCTGGCAATCCCGATATCGACTGGGCATGCTCTCCGACGCCATGCCCTCCATACTGAGCTTCATGGATCAGTGGGGGATTCTCAGCCTCTTCGACGCTGCTGTCATCTCCACCCAGGTGGGCGCGACAAAGCCCGACCTGAAGATGTATTCTGCCATAGCGCAAAAACTGGACGCCGATCCCGCCGACTGCCTGTTCGTGGATGACCGCGTCGATAACCTGGAAGGCGCGGTGGCCGCGGGTATGAAGGCCGTGCAGATGGCACGGTCCGAATTCCTGCCCCTGACGATCTGGGACGGTCCCGTCGTAAACAGCTTCGAAGCGCTGGACCGACTGATTGAAGCATGAACCATTTGCTGCCCGAAACTTTCCTGAACAATATGCAAAAACTGCTGGGTGACGAATGCCCGGCCTTTTTGCGTACCCTGGACGATGCCCCGGCGCTGGCACTTCGCCTGAACCCGAAACGGCATGGGGCCGAGGCCGCCGCCGCGCCATACATCGACGGCCCGGTGCCCTGGTGCCAGGAGGGCCGCTACCTCGCGCTGGTGAGCGAAGATCGCCCGGGCACCTCCGTTGCCCACGCGGCAGGGGCTTTCTACCTCCAGGAGGCCAGTGCCATGGCCAGCGCCGCCGTTCTCAACGCAAAGCCCGGTGAGCGGGTGCTGGACCTCTGCGCCGCCCCCGGGGGCAAGAGCACACAAATCGCCGCGGCGCTGGGCGACCGGGGTTTGCTGGTTTCCAACGACCCGGAGCCCTCCCGGACCCAGGCCCTGGCAGGAAATTTGGAGCGCATGGGCGCGGCCAACGCCGTCGTCACCTGCGCGCCACCCCGCAAGCTGGCCGATCGTTGCCCGGAGTGCTTTGACGCCATACTGGTGGACGCTCCCTGTTCCGGCGAAGGCATGTTCCGCCGGAACCCCGCTTCCCGGGACGAATGGAACCCGATGTCCCCCGAGGGCTGTGCCCGACGCCAAGCGGAGATCCTCGACCAGGCGGCGCGGATGCTGCGCCCCGGCGGACGGCTGGTGTACTCCACCTGTACCTTTAATGATATTGAAAATGAGGGCAGCGTATCGGGCTTTCTGGCCAGGCACCCCGACTTTGTCCCCGAGGACTTCGAGTTGCCCGGCGCAGGCAAGTCCAACGGGGGCATGCTGCGGCTGTATCCCCACCGGCTGCGGGGCGACGGCCACTTTGTGGCGCGGCTTCGCCACATGGGAGAGGGCGCACCCATTGGGTCAACGCCTGCCGTCCGCCCTGACCGTGCCCTCGCCGCATATCTGGATACCCTGAACCGGGAGGTCTGCCATCTGCCGGATTACATCATTGGGATGCATATCTTCCGACAGGGCGACTGGCTGTATGCCCGACCCCATGCCTGTCCCAACCTGGACGGCCTGCGGGTGATCAGCCCCGGCCTGTGCCTGGCGCGCCTCGGCCGCAACCACACCGAGCCCGCCCACGCCCTGGCCATGGTAATCGAGCCAGACTGTGCCCGTCGCCGCCTTGAAATGGATGAAGCCACTGCCCGGGCCTGGCTGCGGGGCGAAGCCGTACCCTGCGACGGCGAAAAGGGCTGGACGCAGGCGCTATACGCGGGTATGCCTCTGGGCTGGGGCAAGGTCTCGGAAGGGATGCTGAAAAACCATCTGCCCAAGGGGCTTCGGCGATATTCATAAATGCCATTTTTTTCTGTATTTTCAGCCCAAAAAACACCCAAATCAAATTGACAAATTCCCTTGAAAATTGTATACTATAAAGAGAATTAATTATTTCATAATTTTTGAAAGGGGATACCACAATGGCCGGAAAGTTTGTCATCATCACCGCAAAAAACGGCGAATTTACCTTCAACCTGAAAGCCTCCAACGGCGAAGTCATCCTGACCGCTTCTGAGACCTACACCACAATGAGCGCCTGTGAGAATGGCATCGCATCGGTCAAAAACAATTCCGGCGTACACATTGAAGATCAAACCCGAGGCGAATCCCAAAAGAACCCGAAGTATGAACTCTACAAGGATAAGGCCGGCGAATTCCGCTTTCGCCTGAAGGCCGCCAATGGCGAGATCATCGGCAAATCCGAGGGCTATAAAGCCAAGGCCAGCGCCAAGAAGGGCATCGCCTCCATCGCGAAAAACGCCCCCGACGCGCCCATCGTGGTCATTGAACCCGAAGCCAAGTAAAAAACATCCTTTAAGGAAATACCGCACAATATTGACTTACCGCCAGTAAGCCTGCGAAATTTGCAGGCCACGCCTGACTAAAATTCACCTCGCCATGCCACCACCCAATTATGCGGTATTTCCTTAAGGAACTACCGCACAATACGGCGGCACATCTGGCGGTGCCTTTTCCGCCAGTCATCTGATGCAGTTTTCTTGATTTGCCTCCGGGGCTTGTCAGCCCGTTCTCGCTGAAAACTCTCCACTGGAGAGTTTTCCGGGCGCTCGAACCCAGTAAACCTGCGAAAACTGCATCAGCACCTGACGAAAAAATCACTCGCCAGCCGACCACCTTAATTGTGCGATATTTCCTTAAAGCTGCCCGGTGGGCAGCTTTTTTTGTTGACTCCCGCGCCGCCAGCGCTTATAATGAACCCATGAACTACCACACATTATCCAACGTCCACAGCCACACCACGTTCTCCGATGGCAAAAACACCGCCGAGGAGATGGTACAGGCCGCGCTGGGCCTGGGCTTTCATACACTGGGCTTTTCCGAGCACGGCCCTGCGGACTATGATGACGCCGCCATGCCGGCGGAGCGGATGGGCGATTACCGCGCGGAGGTCCTGCGGCTGCGGGAAAAATACGCGGAGCGGATCCATATCCTGCTGGGCCTGGAGCACGACTGGCTCTCCCCGGCAACCCCGGACGATCTGGACTACACCATCGAATCCGTGCACTACGTGCAAAAAGACGGCCAGCTGTGGAGCGTGGACTGGACCCGGGAGAAGCTGGAAACCGCCATCCGCGAGCTCTACGGCGGCGATCCCTACGCTCTCTGCCGGGATTACTTCCGCACCGTCTGTGCCTCCATCGAGGGCACCAGCGCGGACATTCTCGGCCACATCGAACTGGTGATGAAGTTCAACGAGGCCCGAAACCTGTTCGACGACGCCAACCCCCGCTACCTTGATCCCGCGCTGGAATGCGCCGAGCTGGCTGCGAACAGCGGTAAACTGGTGGAGATCAACACCGGCGCGATGGCCAAGGGCTACCGCACGGGCCCCTGTCCCGGCGCGGCAATGCTGCGGCGGATCAGCGAATGCGGCGGCAGGATCCTGCTGTCCAGCGACTGTCACGACGCCCGCCTGCTCGACCACGGCTTCGATCTGGCCGAGGCGCTGGCGAAGGCCTGCGGATTCAGGACCGCCTGGGAATACCGGGGTGCGAATCAGGTGGAATATCTACTGTGACGGAGGCATCCATGAAAAAGCGCATCGCCCTGTTCGCGGGCTCCTTTGATCCCTACACCAACGGCCACCACGACATCGTTCGCAAGGCTTCTGCCCTGTTTGACGAGGTAGTAGTGCTGATTGGCGTGAATGTCAACAAGCGCCGCGCCTTCGACGCCGAAGCCATGCGTCATGCCATTCAGGGAGCCATCGACGCCGACGGCCTGAGCGCCCGGGCGGTGATCCACTCCGGCCTGGTGGCGGACTACTGCGCCGAGCACCACATCCACTGGTACGTGCGCGGACTGCGAAACGCCTCCGACTACAGCTATGAGGAGGGCAACGCCCAGGTCAACGCGCTGCTGAACCCCGACGTGGAGACCCTCTACCTGCGGGGCGGGGACAACGTCCTCTCCTCCAGCATGATCCGGGAGCTGATGGCTTTCGGGAAGGACGTGAGCGAATTTGTGCCCGCGTCTGTCATGAAGGCATTAAAAATATAGCGGCGGCGCAGGCGCCGCCATCTCCCTCCAAGGACTTGAAATAATACAGAATCGAGCGAAACACATGAAAAAGGTTGGTATGATCTCACTGGGTTGTGCGAAAAACCGCGTTGACAGCGAAAACATGCTGGGCATGCTGGCGTCACGGGGCTTTGAAATCGTCGGAGACCCCGCCGAGGCGGACGTGCTTTTCGTAAATACGTGCGGCTTTATCGAAAGCGCCAAGGAGGAGTCCATCGACGCGATCCTGGAGATGGCCCAGTACAAGAAACTTGGGAACAAAAAGCTGTTCGTCACGGGCTGTTTGGCCCAGCGCTATCCCGAGGCCCTGATGTCTGAAATCCCTGAAATCGATGGACTGATGGGCGTGGCGGAATACGCCCGCCTGTTTGAAATGATGGAGGCCGCGGACCGGGACCAGCGCCCCTGCTACACCGCCAGCGGCGTCCGCTTCCTGCAAACGCCCCGGGTACTGACCACCCCGGGCTACAGCGCCTACGTGAAGATCTCCGACGGCTGCGACAACCGCTGCACTTACTGCGCGATACCGCTGATCCGCGGGGGCTACAGCTCCCGGTCCTTTGACGACATCGTTGCGGAATGCGAGGCGCTCGCCGAGGGCGGCGTTACCGAAATCACGCTGATCGCCCAGGACACCAGCCGCTACGGTTGCGACCTCGGCGACGGCCACTACCTGCTGCCGGAGCTGCTCGAGCGCGTCAGCGCCATCGAAAAGCTGCACTGGGTGCGGGTGCTGTACTGTTATCCCGACAGCACAGAGGATCGGCTGTTGGATGCCATACAAAAGCTGCCCAAGGTGGCCCCCTACCTGGATCTGCCCCTCCAGCATATCGACGACGACCTGCTGAAGCGCATGAACCGTCGGGGCAGTGCGGCGTGGATCAAAAGCCGCATCGCCGAGTGCCGCAAGCGGGGCATCATACTGCGCACGACGATGATCGTGGGCTTCCCCGGCGAAACGGATGAGCAGTTCCAAACCCTGTTGGACTTCGTGAAGGAAGCCCGCTTCGAGCGCCTGGGCGCGTTCACCTATTCCGCCGAAGAAGGTACCGCTGCGGCGAAGATGCCAAATCAAGTGGACGAGGCCGTGAAGAACGCGCGCCTTGACCAGCTGATGATGCTGCAACAGGGCATTTCCATGGAGGTCAACGAGGCCCGGATCGGCACCGAATGCGAGGTTCTGGTGGACGGCTTCGACGAAGAGCAAGGCCGCTTCTATGGCCGTAGCCTGCTGGAGGCCCCGGAGAGCGACGGCTGCATTTGGCTGGAGGCCGACAGAGAGCTGACCCCCGGTGAATATGTGCGGGTGAAGATCACCGGCGCGGACGCCTACGATCTGGAAGGAACGATTATCGAGTGAGGCGATTGATGTGAACCTACCCAACAAGCTGACCCTTTTGCGGGTGTGTATGATCCCGTTCTTCGTGGTGTTCGCCCGGATGGACGCCTTCTGGGCCCAATGCGTTGCCGTGGGCATATACGCCCTCGCCTGCATCACCGACACGCTGGACGGCCACATTGCCCGCTCCCGCAACCTGATCACCGACTTTGGCAAATTCATGGACCCCATCGCTGACAAGCTGCTGGTGATGAGCGCCCTGGTGGTACTCACCGCCCAGGGCCGCATGCCCGACTGGGTGTGTATACTGATGCTGGCCCGGGAATTTCTGGTCAGCGGCTTCCGGCTGGTGGCGGTGGAAAACGGCCGGGTGATCGCTGCGGGCCCCCTGGGCAAGCTGAAGACCGTGTTCCAGATGATTGCCACCATTGCGCTGATGTTGCTGGTGCCCGTAGCGGGTGAGCCGCTGCTGGGCATCGCCGGTGTAACCGCCGCCAACGTGTTGATGTACATCGCCCTGATCCTGACCGTGGTCAGCGGCGCGGATTATCTGATTCGAAACAGGGATTGTATCAAGGATATGTAGAAAGGACTGTCAACCCCATGAACAAGTGGACTCGCATCAACTACCACCCCAACCTGCCCCTTGGCGCGGACGGCACACGGGTCACGGCCAGCCCCTCCCACATTCGCCTGAGCAAGGATGTGGCCCGGGAAGGCATGGTGCTTCTGAAGAACGCGGGCGGCCTGCTGCCCCTGGCCCAGGGCGCGAAGGTAGCGCTGTTCGGCAAGGGCACCTTTGACTACGTGAAGGGCGGCGGCGGCAGCGGCGACGTGACCGTGCCCTATGTGCACAATCTCTCCGACGGTATGCACGCCTACCCCGACCGGGTGACGGTATTCGAGGAAACGGATACCTTCTACCGCGCCCACGTGGCAGCCAGCTATGCCGCCGGGCGGGAGCCCGGTACCGTGGATGAGCCGGAGCTGCCCGACGCGCTGGTAAAGCGCGCCGTGGCCTTCGCGGATGTGGCCGTCATCTCCATCAGTCGGTTTTCCAGCGAAGGCTGGGATCGCAAAAGCGCCTTTGACAAGATCGATCATCACAAGGGCGTGTGGTACGATGACTCCCGCTATGAGCTGACCCAGACCATGTTTCCCCGGGGCGATTATGTGCTGACCGACGCCGAGGCGGCGATGGTCAAGAAGGTCACGGCAGCCTTCGACAAGGTTGTCGTTGTGCTGAACGTGGGCAGTGTGTTCGACACCACCTTTTTCAGGGACAACCCCTCCATACAGGCCGCGTTGATGGCCTGGCAGGCGGGCCTGGAGGGCGGCACCGCCGAGGCTGAGCTGTTGCTGGGCCTGGACAACCCCTCGGGCAAGCTGGCGGACACCTTTGCCGCCACGCTGGAGGATTATCCCTCCTCCCCGGGCTTCTACGAATCCGACGACTACGTGGACTACGAGGACGACATCTACGTGGGCTACCGCTACTTCGAAACCATTCCCGGCGCGGCCGACAAGGTGAACTATCCCTTCGGCTACGGTTTGTCCTACACCCGCTTCAACATCGCCGAACCCGACATAGCCCTCGAGGGCGACGACATCGCCGTCCGCACCGCCGTGACCAATGTGGGCGATGTAGCCGGCAAGGAGGTCGTGCAGGTCTACTTCGCCGCGCCCCAGGGCAGGCTGGGCAAGCCTGCCCGGCAGTTGGCCGGTTGGCGGAAGACCCGCAAGCTGCTGCCCGGGGAGACCCAGGCCGTGGAAATTCGCTTCCCCATCGATCAGATGGCCTCCTATGACGACCTGGGTAAGGTGCAAAAGTCGGCCTGGGTGCTGGAGGCGGGGGAATACCGCTTCTTTGTGGGCACAGACGTGCGCGCCGCGAGGCAGACCGGGTTCGTCTATGCATTGAAAGCCGACCGGATTGTCGAACAGCTGACCGCCCGGATGACGCCCACCCAGCTGAAAAAGCGCATGCTGGCGGACGGCAGCTATGAAAACCTGCCCCTTGGCACGCCCAACGACCCTGACGCCGACGTGCTGGAACGCCTGCCCGAGGATAAGGTTACCTGTGTCGACCCCAAGGTCCGGCCCCAGGACTACAACCAGTACCTGCTCAAGAATCCCCGCCGCCAGCTGATCGAGGTGTCCGAGGGCGAAATCTCCCTGGATGATTTCATCGCCCAACTGCCCGACGAGGACATCGCCTGGCTGCTGGGCGGCCAACCCAACACCGGCGTGGCGAACACCTACGGCTACGGCAACCTGCCCCTGTTCGGCGTGCCCAACGCCATGACCGCCGACGGCCCCGCGGGCCTGCGCATCAAGCCGGAGGTGGGCGTAGCGACCACGGCCTTCCCCTGCGCCTGCCTGCTGGCCTGCACGTGGGACCCGACTCTCACCGAAGCCGTGGGCCGTGCCGCCGGCGAGGAAGTCAAGGAAAACGGCATCGGCGCCTGGCTGGCCCCCGCCGTCAACATTCACCGCAATCCGCTGTGCGGCAGGAACTTTGAATACTTCTCCGAGGACCCGCTGCTCACAGGCCACCTGGCCGGGGCGCTGGTGCGGGGCGTGCAGAGCAACGGCGTGGCCGCCACGGCCAAGCACCTGGCCCTGAACAACAAGGAGACCAACCGCACCCAGTCCGATTCCCGGGCCTCCGAGCGCGCCATCCGCGAAATCTACCTGAAGGCCTTTGAGATTATCGTGAAGGAATACGACGTCTGGAGCATCATGACCAGCTACAACATCATCAACGGCCACCGTGCCAGCGAGAACGCCGACATGCTCAACGGCATCCTCCGCCAGGAGTGGGGCTATGAGGGCATGGTCACCACCGACTGGTGGACCTTCGGCGAGCACTACAAGGAGTGCGCCGCCGGCAACGACGTCAAGATGGGCTGCGGCTATCCTGAACGTCTGCTGGAAGCGATGGAAAAGGGCGCCCTGACAAGGGAACAGATGGAACTGGCCGCGAAGCACATTTTGGGAATGATATTGAAGCTGGACTGACGCTGTATACTACCTGACCGGAAATTATAAGATTTTTCACCTCGTTCAAGATAACCGTGCTGCACTGCCATGTTATCCTGAGCGAAGCGAAGGAGCCTACACATCAAAATAATAAGCAGTACATGATTGTTCTTCGTCATGTACTGCTATTTATATCTTTTTGGATTATTGGTCTGTCGGAGGAGATAATCTATGCTCACCTGATAATAGTTTGCCAACTTTACCAGCAATTCATCCGTCAAAGGCTGTGTTCCCGTTTCAATATAACTGTATTTTCTCTGAGTTATTCCTATCGCATCCGCAATCTGCTGCTGAGTCAAGTCTGAATCATCTCTCAAATCCTTGATCCTGTTGTCCAATAACCCCTCACCACCGGACAAATAGCTTTCCCAAAATATAGCATAGATTATAATTTACTATTGACATTTAGATAAATATTATCTAAAATAGAAGTGGTCATTACTATATGGAAGGTGGTGCACGATTCTCTGGTTTCCTACATTTTTACTTTTCTACATCAGTTTTACGAGGAGGAGTTATTATGAAGAAGATTCTTATCTTGGGTATACTTTGCTTTGTACTTACAGTGTCGGTATTAGCAGAAGGAATAGATTATGGTAATCTGTCTCCTGAAGAATTGCAGCAATTAATTGCAGATGCATCTTCTGCTCTTGAAGAGAAAAATGGTAATACAGAATTATCAGTCATCTCCGTGGATGATTTATTTACTCTTTACAGTGAAAATGAAGCAGCGGCAGACTTAAAATATACGAACAATCTAGTCAGAATAGAAGACAATGTCTATGATATAGATAAAGAAGGAAAAAAATATAGGGTAAAACTAGGCGATGGTGGACTATTCTCAAACTCTATTATCTGCTATATGAAAGAAGATCAGATTTCCAAAATTGCAGGATTAGAAAAAGATAGTGATGCAGTTATTGAAGGTATATGTGAGGGAAATCCATCTTGGTCTATTATGTATTTAAAGGACTGCATTATAGTCGATTAAATACAAAGAAATAATGAATTCTATATAGATTTATATAGTAGTGGTAGCCATATGCTACCGCTACTATCTTCTTCATAGAATATTTTTCGCTTTGTACGCCGTATATCCCTCATACCCATAGCTGGCATCGATGGAATGCATGTAAAGCTCCCTATCATTTACCTGGTCGGTCAGAGCGTTCTCCAAAAGCTGCCTGATCTCGGTATCCCGCACGGGACTGCGCTCCATGGCCAGCAGGTAGTCCTCCCGCTCAATCCGCTGCCAGTCCACCACCCTGCCCAACGCTGATTTCAGCATGGCATCCAGCCAGATGCGTGCGCTGCGCCCATTTCCCTCCAGGAACGGATGGGCAATGTTCATCTCTACATATTTGACTACAATCTGCTCAAAGGTTTGCTGTGGCATGGCGCTGATCTTTTCAAGGGCTTCATCCAAATACAGTGCCGACGCGAAGCGAAAGCCGCCCTTGGACATATTCAACTTTCGTGTCTGTCCAGCGAATGGATAAATTTCCTCAAACAAATACTTGTGTATGGCCTGGAGCCCGGCGTAGGTACCTACTTCAATCTGATCCAACAGGCCGTCATACAGCTGTTTTGCCTTTCTCTTGCTGATCTGCTCTTCCGCCCGCATCAGCTCGATACCATCCAGACCCAGCTTGTTTTCAAGCGCCATGATTTCACCTCATCACACAAAAGGTTACATGACTCATCAATCAAAACAAGCCATGTAACCCTTCTGTCATTATCCCATGTTATGCGCAATCCTCGAACATCTCGTGGGCCTGCTCGCGGGTGATCAGCACCTCGCGGGGTTTGGAGCCGTCGGCCTCGGAGACGATGCCCCGGCGGGACATCTCGTCGATGATGCGGCCTGCACGGGCATAGCCGATGCGCATCTTGCGCTGCAGCATCGAAATGGACACCTGGCCCAGGTCGATGGCGATGTCCACCGCCTCGGGCAGCTTGCTGTCGTACTCGGCCTCAAAATCCTCCTTTTCGGCGTCGCTGCGGGTGGCGTTTTCCATGTGCTCCAGCATATCCGGGTCGTATTCGGCCTCGCCGGACTGCTTGATGTACTCCACGATATTGTGGACTTCATCGTCGGATACCCAGGCGCCCTGCACGCGCATGGACTTCATGCCGTTGGGCACGAACAGCATATCGCCGTTGCCCAGCAGCTTTTCCGCGCCGCCATGGTCGATCATCGTTCGGCTGTCCACCTGGGAGGCCACTGAGAAGGCGATGCGGGTGGGAATGTTGGCCTTGATGATACCGGTGATGACATTCACCGACGGCCGCTGAGTGGCGATGACCAGGTGCATGCCGCAAGCTCGGGCCAGCTGGGCCAGGCGGCAGATGCTGTCCTCCACCTCGCCGGGAGAGACCATCATCAGGTCGGCCAGCTCGTCGATGATGATGACCATCTGGGGCATCAGCTTCTCGCCATCCTTCAGCGACTTGTTGTAGCCCTTGATGTCCCTCACGCCCCGCTCGGCGAACATCTTGTAGCGCTTCGTCATTTCCGCCACAGCCCAATCCAGGGCACTGGCGGCCTTCTTCGGGTCGGTGACCACCGGGCAGACCAAATGGGGGATGTTGTTGTACACCGAAAGTTCAACCACCTTGGGGTCGATCAGGATCAGCTTGACCTCCTCGGGGGAGGCGCGGAACAGTATCGACGCGATGATGGCGTTGATGCACACCGATTTACCGGAACCGGTCTGGCCGGCAATCAGCACGTGGGGCATCTTGGCGATGTCCGCCACGATGTAACGGCCCGAGTTGTCCTTGCCCAGGCCCACCGCGATGCGGGAGGGATGCTTGCGGGCGTCAGCGGACTCCAACACGTCGCGCAGGCGCACCATCTCCACCTTGTCGTTGGGAATCTCAACGCCCACGGCGGCCTTGCCGGGGATGGGCGCCTCGATACGCACCGACATCGCCGCCAGGTTCAGCGCGATATCGTCGGACAGCGACGTGATGCGGCTCACCTTCACGCCCGGGGCGGGCTGCAATTCGAACCGCGTCACCGCCGGACCATGGGCGATGCCCGTCAGCTTCGCGGAAATGCCAAAGCTCTGCAGGGTGTCCTCCAACAGCTTGGCTTTCTGCATGTCGCGCTGCCCGTGGGCCGAGGTGTCCTCCACTTCACCCTGCGCCAGCAGGTCTATGGGGGGGTAATTGTACACCGTTGGTTCGTCTTCAGAGGGCTCCGCTTCCTGCACACGCTTCAGCTTCGGGAAGGCCTTCTTCTCGGCGATGCCGGCTTCCACCTTCTCAACCTTCTCAATCTTCTTCTCCGCCTTGGCAGGCATATCGAAGGGCGGCTCATCCTCGTCGGGCAGCTCGTAGGCTTCCGGCTGGATCTTCAGGTCATCTATGGATACGTTGCTCTTCCTGTCGGCCTTGACTACAGGCTTTTCTGTCGGTTTCTCCACTGCCGCTTCTGTCGGAATAGCCTCCGGAATATCGATGATGTCTTCAATGATCTCACCCTTCTCGTTCATCATCGACGGGCGGTCCGGCGCAAAGCTGTTCTTGCGGGACCTGGTCGCCTTGGGCTGCTTTGAGGCCTTGTCAAAGGCCTCGCTCTCGGCCTCCAGGCGATCGAAATCGTCGAAGCTGTCGAACAGCTCGTCCTTGACCTCCTGTTGTTTCCGGGCCACCTTTTCCATATCCTCATTGTACAGCTTTTTGCGCTTCCGGGGCGGATTTTGGGCCATGGCCTGATTTGGCGCGGCAGTCCTGGGCCGCTGGCGCGCCGGAGCGCGGGTTTCCTCCATCACATCTGGTGCGGGACGACTCCTGCGCACGGGCTGGTTGGCTGCCCTGGCAGGGCGGGACGCCTGGGCCTGCATCGCGGAGGCTGTGGCACGGCTGCGGACATCGCGCTTTGTGGGCCTGTCCACGGCCATGCCCGGACCGCCCACCACATCCTCGCTGAAGGGATCGCGAACAGGCCGCCTGCCTTCCCGGCGGGCCGGCTTCGGCTGGACATCTTCAAATATTTGCTCTTCTTCCCTGCGAACCCTGTGGGCTTCGCTCAGACCGCCCACATAGCGTACCGCTCGTCCCATTCGTCCCGTGGCCGTCACCAGCAGCACCGCCAAAAGAAGCGTAGCGATAAAGCCCCCCGCGACGCCCAGGTTGTGATACAGCGGCCAGGCCAGCAGCGAACCGATCGCGCCACCACCCTTGCCATAGCCGTAGGATTTGGAGACGAAATTTGCAAAGGTTTGTATGGTCATGCGCTCCCGGCATATTTTCTCGGCAGAAAACAGGTGCACCGCCGTAAACAGACACACAAACAGCAGGGCATCACAGGTGATGACCAGTGGGGAAGTCCGCTTGCCCCTGGCCGATCCGATGCAAAGCACACCGATCCACACCAAAATCAGCGGCAGCACAAAGGCCATGTCACCGCCCAGCGCGCACATGATATTTTTGATCGCACCCATGCTGGTTCCGGGCTGGGGCGAGGCAAAGCAGATATACAACAGCAGTATAGCTACGCCGAACAGGGCCACCGCCGCCAATATCTTTCCCGGCACGTTGCTACCCCTGTCCCTGTCCTCAAATTGTCGCTTGTTTACCGCTCTCGCAGTCATTGAATCAATCCCCCATTGTTTATTCAGGCGCCGTGAAGAAATGCGTTGAACAATTATGCGCTGCATATGGAGATTCAACAGGCAGTATGTTCAATTCATTTCTGAACAGTGCCTTACCGTTCCCCTCGACGCAAAACTCCCACCTGACCATGATTTAACGGGATCAGATGGGGTTTTGTCATGTTTTTGTCCAACTACGATCAGCCACCGACCAAACTTGTCACAAACTTTTGGACATTCAGGAAGTCCATTTGCATCACATAGCTGTACAATGCCGAACCGGTTCTCAGGCTGTCTGCGAATTCAGGAGAGACGATCTGTATGATCGTGGGCACCAGGCTCATCACCAGCACGACCACCACCAGCCCACGGGCCACGCCGAATATGCCACCCAGAAGCCAGTCAAAGCCACGCACCACAGGGAAGGAGATGACGTGGTCCAGCAGGTTGACCACCAGGCAAACCAACACATACAGCGCGATGAAGCACAGCAGGAAGGCCAGCACATTGAACACTGCCTGCCAGATGGTTTGATCCAGGTAGTCCGCCAGGGTGTTTATGCCCAGGCGCTGGAACATCTGAGCCCGGACGTTGGCCTCAAACGCTTTTGAAATCACCTGCAGCTTGTCGGATACTGAGGCAATGGCCGTCTGTATGGCTGATTCACCGCCCGCTATGACCTCTGAAACCGTGCTGACCGCCTGGGTGTGGGATTGAAAGAAGGTTTCAGGCTCCAAATACTGGTTCAGCACCGCCATCAGCGTTTGGTTGGACAGCGCCAGCTGGGCCACTCTTGGGTAGAATCTCTGTGCACCGAACCACGCGCCAACAAACCCAATGGTTGTCAACAGAGACGTGATAAAGCCCCGGTACATACCCGATATCAGGTAAAACGCGAGGATCACGATGATCGTGATATCCAACAGATTGAGGTTCATCATTTATCCCCCTTCAAAGGAAGTTTGCCCCTATCGTATAACATACCCATTTTCTGGCTTTTCATGCGCACTACGACAGATTCAATATGTAAATGATATTGCCGCTGCCGAGTATGGCCATTTTGTTTGATGTCACGCCGTACACCTTGTCGAACTGCATCGGCAGGGCATAGGCGGTCACCTTTTGAGTGCCCCGGGTAGCGATGGAAACATACCCGTCGGTGGAAAAGCCGTATACCTGGTCGTTTCGGGCAATCAGCATTTGGCAGCCATAGGGCATGCGCACCTGCTGATCCATATTGGAACGAACCATCCGCACATCCTGCATGCCCGACTGGGAATCGTACTGGTCATTGGGCACAAAAGCCATCAGCGGATCGTCCTGTACATCCTCCTCCAACGCAGCCATGTACCAGCCGTATACCTTTTTGCGGCGGGACTTGTCCTCTTTGCCGGTGTAGTCATAGATCTTCAGGAAGGTATCGCCCACGCAGCAGAAGTACGAGGATTGGAAGACCACGCCGTACATCAGCTGCTCATTATCGTGTATAGAACCCACCATTTCCTTGCCCGGTCTGTAGGTATTGACGGTACAGCTGGGCACGGTACCGCTGGTATCCAGGCTCATCACCCAAAGCAGCGATCCATTGGAGAAAAAGCCGTATTCAATCACTGTCTGGTTGGTTAGGGTGATGTTGTTCACCCGCCGACCTCCTGGTTCCATGAGGACAATCGTACTGTTGTATTCCGGCCCCAGCAGGACGGCGGTGTAGCGGCTGCCGACACAGGCGGAAAGCACCTCCGATTCCATCGCGCCACTGTAGGAGGGCGTGCCGTTCTGGCTGTCGATCACCGTCAGCGATGAATCCGACCAGGCGACGACGCCGTTTGCGTTGGCCTGGAAATCGGCGTTTCTGCCTATGAGGTAGGACCACTTGATCTTTCCCTCCGTCGTAACGGCATAGATATAGCTTCCGTCGTAGTACACAAAGCCGTCGTTAACAACATCCAGCCCCAGGTTGTTCGAAAGCTTCACAGCCTTATAGTCGTAAGAGCTGCGATGGGTGACGTTGCTGATGATCCGTCCGGCTACCAGCGCGACGACGCAGACAAATACGACGATCAACAGAGCGATTGCCCATGGAAGGCGCGCCTTTCGGTTCCTTTCCATGGTTTTCTCCTGTTATATTTATTGTGACATGTGGCATACATGGGGGAAAGGGGATTCTCTTTTATTTTGCAGGGTATCTCCCTTTTCGGCTAATATCCCTTGTATACCATACCGAAACTAATTATAATTGAAGTTGTTGCCCGTTGCAACGACGCTGCTGTAACAAAAACGGGCAAAAAGCGTATATTTCAATTGCAATCTTCAAACCATTACCACATTGTGGCATGGTTTATCCAAGAGCTGTCGTATTTTTATAATAATTGGAGTTTTGCCATGGCCACCAGAAAAAAGACCAACAAAAAACCGGGTAAGGGCAATCGAATTGCTATGAGCCTGCTTGCTGCATTGCTTCTGGCCCTGGTCATTGTCGCAGGCTTTGGAATGGTCAACGCCAATCTGCTGCGCATACGCAAGGCGGAGGTGGTAATTACCAACCTGCCTGAGCATTTCGACGGCACGACCCTGCTCTTCGCGTCCGACATCGACCTTTTTGGCCTGAATACGCCGGACCACGCCGGTGAAGTATTCAATCAATTGCAATCTTTGCACCCGGATGCGCTCATTTTGGGTGGCGACTACAATTCCACTTCTCTGTTGGATAAATTGAACCGTCCGGAAGGCAACAATGATGATGAGGCAAAAAAGCTGGTCGCGCGTTCGGATTTCTTCCATTATATAAATGCATTCCAGGCGCCCCTCGGAAAGTACGCGATCGCTTCCACTGAGGACACACAATGGCAAAACCTTCGCCAAGTGATGGAAGAAAACGGCGTAAAGCCGTTGATCAATGAAAAGTATGGCCTCCACATAGGAGATGACACCCTCTGGTTGGTGGGTATCAGCGGAAAGGTTTCCAGACTGGACAGCGTCGCAACCGCCTTCTCCAAGGACGACTGCGTGGTCGTTATTGCCGAAGGCCCGGATGTCCTGCCGGTGTTGCTGACCAGCGAAGCCTCCGACAACGGCTCATGGATCGATCTTGTTCTGTGTGGACACACCCACGGCGGTCAGATTCGTCTCCTCGGTCGCAATGTCCTGTCTCTTTCCGAGGCAGAGCAGCGCTTTCGAAGCGGTTGGAACACACAGAGCGGTACTCCCATATTGACCTCTGAGGGGCTCGGTTCTGAGGGTATCAACCTCAGAATAGGCACTGTACCGGAGGTCTGGCTGATCACTTTGAGAAAAGCGTAATGTTTCACGTGAAACAAACCCTATGAAGCCATTCAGATTTTTACTGTTTCACGTGAAACATTCTGAACGCCGATAACATTAATGCATTATAATGGGTGGACTGAAATGACATCACCGGGGGTGCGTCATGGATCCATATATCTGTTCAGACTGTCCGAGAAACTGTCATG
>ONJE01000414.1 GCA_900318045.1 uncultured Eubacteriales bacterium | reverse complement strand
TCCGAAGGCTTAGTGGGGCTAAGTCAAGGGAAATCAACGCAGAAATGCAGTTCAAGACGCCGAAAATGCATCTTCCCGAATTTAGAAACACACTCTAATATTTATCGTTGAATTCCGGGAACAATTCTGGTATACTGAATGCAGGAGGTGTTTCCCATGCCGAGCATAGTGCCGGTCTCTGACCTGAAAAACTACGGCGAGGTGCTGAGCCTCTGCGACGGCGGTTCCCCGGTCTACCTCACCAGGAACGGGCGCGGCCGATACGTCGTCCAAAGCATTGCCGATTACGAGAAACAGCAAGCGACCATCAGGCTGCTGGCCGAACTCTCCAAGGGCCTGGAATCTCTGCGCAAGGACGGCGGCCTGTCCATCGACGAGGCCTTTGAAGGGCTGGGGACCTGAGCATGGCGGAAGTCATCGTCTCCCGGCTGGCGCGCAACGACCTGGTCAACATCCGCGACTATATCCAAAATGAACTGTCCAACCCCGATGCCGCCCTGCGCATCATGGCCCAGCTGAAGCAGGCCATGCAAAGCCTTCAAACCATACCGGAGCGTGGCAAGCCCCTGGACGCCATACTGGCCGTCCATACGCAATACCGCTTCCTGGTCTGTGAAAGCTATCGCATTTTCTACCTGTACGACGCCCAACAGGTCGAAGTCGTGCGCGTGCTGCACACCCTCCAGGATTATATGCGCGCGCTGTTTCTGTCTTAAGGAAATACCGCACAATATGGGTGGCAGCCTGACGGATGACTTTCAGCCATCCGCAGCCTGCAAATTCCTTGACTTGCTAAAAAACCTTCCCCACTTGGGAGAAGGTTTTTTAACCCCTAAAAAACTGACCCCTCTCACTCCCCCATCACCGCGATGATGGCGTTGGCGGCGCCCTCGTAACCCAGGGTTGAGGTGTTCAGCATCAGATCGTAGTTCTCCCGGTCGCCCCAGGTCTTGTCGGTGAAGAACTTGTTGTAGTTCTTGCGCTGGTTGTCCCGGCGCTTGATGTAGGCCTCGATGCGGCTGGCCTCCACGCCATCCACCTCGCGGACGCGGTTGATGCGGTCCTGCATGTTACTGGCGTACACGAAGGCGTGGACAAAGGGCACCCGGGCCTCCGTCTTCAGAATCTGCCCCGTGCAGCGCCCCAGGAAAATGGCCGGGCCCTTTGCCACCAGCTGCTGCACCAGCCGCGACTGGGCGGAATACACCTGGAACGGGGCCTCGTTCACAGTGGTGCCGTAGACGGTATTGCCAAAGCCGCTGTTGCGCACCAGGGACAGATCGTGCAACAGGCTGCCCACGCCCTTTTCGTCGTAGGTTTGCAGCGTGCCCAGGTCGATGCCGTACTCCTTGCCCGCCAGCACCAGCAGGTTGCCGTCGTAGAACTCCATGCCCAGCTTTTCAGACAATATCCGGGCCACCTCCCGGCCGCCGCTGCCATATTCGCGGTCGATGACGATGCTCTTATTATTCATATTGTGCCCTCCCTTCGGTTCATCAATTCTTTACAATACTATTATACACTCTCCCGCGCCCGTTGTCCAGTGCGGTAAACTCAGTTTTTTCTAATGATCCTCTAATCCTTTTTTCTTGGTATTTCATTTTCCGGGCCTATAATGAACCCATCAAATCGAACGGAGGACAAAACAATGACGCATTACGAGATGGCGGAGAAGCTTTCCGAGAAGATGGGCGTTTCGCTGGAGAAGGCCACCCAGGCCCTGGAGGCCTGCGACTGGGAGCTGCTGGACGCGGCTCTGATGCTGGAGAAGGAGATCGGCCAGACCCGCCAGGAGGCCTGGACCAGCTGCGACACGACGGCGGAGGAGCCGAACCCCGACCAGGAGGCCCGTGAGCGCCGCCGGGGCGTGGTCGAGGGGCTGGGCACGATGATCCGGGACCTGTTCAACCTGGGCAATCGCAACCGCTTCGAGGTGCGCAAGGACGACAAGCTGCTGCTGGAGGTGCCCGTGACGGTGCTGGTGCTGTTGCTGATCTTCGCCTTCTGGGTTTGCATCCCGCTGCTGGTGATCGGCCTGTTCGCCGGCTGCCGCTACAGCTTTTCCGGCGCCGAGCTGGGCCGCGACAGCGTGAACAACGCCATGGACAAGGCCGCCGAGGCCGTGGAGCGTGTCAAGGAAGAGGTTACCCGGGAGCATTGACAGAGGTATTGGAATGAGGTATAGTAGTTCTGATTTGGCGGGGAGATGAGGGAACAGGAATGGCGGCTGGCGCGATCCTTAACAACGCTGACTCGCCGGGGGTATCGGGGGCGGAGCGCCAGATTTGCCGCCCGGAAATCGCTTGCGATTTCAGGCAAATCTGAGGAGGATGTATTGAAGGGGGACCTGTCCCCCTTCAAGCGGGCGATAGCCCGCGATAAATCAGAACTCACCAAGGAGGTCCTTCCCATGCCCGAGAGGATCCTGATCATTGAGGACGAGGCGAGCCTCGCCCGGTTTGTGGAGCTGGAGCTGACCCACGAGGGCTACCAGGTGGAGAAGTCGCCGGACGGGCGGGACGGCCTGGAGAAGCTGGAGAGCGGCGCCTACGACCTGGCCCTGCTGGACATCATGCTGCCCGGGCTGAACGGGCTGGAGGTGCTGCGCCGGGCCCGCCGCACGGTGGACACCCCCGTCATCATGCTCACCGCCCGGGATTCGGTGATGGACAAGGTGACGGGCCTTGACATGGGCGCGGAGGACTACATCACCAAGCCCTTCGAGATCGAGGAGCTGCTGGCCCGCATCCGCGCCGCGCTGCGCAAGGGCACCCGCCGCCAGGCCGCCAGCCACGTGCTGAGCGTCGGGCCGCTGACCCTGGACGCCGACCGCTACACCGCCGCCTGGGACGGCCACCCCATCGAGCTGACCCACCGGGAGTTCACCCTTTTGAAGGTGCTGATGGAGAACCAGGGCATCGTCATGAGTCGCAGCTCGCTGATGGAGCGGGTCTGGGGCTACGATTACATGGGCGAGACCAACATCGTGGACGTGTACGTGCGCTATCTGCGTGGCAAGATCGACGACGTGTATTCCGTCAAGCTGATCCACACCGTCCGCGGCGTGGGCTACGTGTTGAGGATAGAATGAAAAGCATGAACCCCAACCGCCGCTTCAACTCCATCGCCCGGCGCATCCAGCGCTCATGGCAATGGAAGAAGCTGGGACAGATCATACTGCTCAACCTGCTGGCGCTACTGGCGGCGCTGGCGGCGTATCTGTATGCCCAGGAGACGGCGGTCACCGGCGCCTTCGCGGGCTGGCACATCCCCCGGTCGCTGACAATGGACACCGGCCTGTCGAACATGGCCGCGCTGGAGAGCCTGGTGTACAACTTCACCTGGTCGGGCGAGACCCACGCCGTGCCCATGAGGGAATTTATACGCCTGGTGATGCTGTTCGGCAGGCCGCTTCTGGCCGTGGAGGGCGTCTTCTGGCTGCTGGGCTTCTTCGGCAGCGCCAAGGGCGCCCGGCGGCTGCTCAAGCCGCTGGACAAGATCGCCCAGGCCGCCCAACGCCTGACCGACGAGAACGGCGCGCGGCGGGCGGCCGAGCGGGCCCAGCAGGAGCGCATGATGCGCTCCGACAGCGGCGTGGACGAGGCAAAGTTCCATGACCTGGAGGAGGCCATCGGGCAAATCGACATTGGCGATCAGCTGGCCACCGGCGACAAGGACCTGCAGGGCCTGGAGGCGGCCATCAACGGCATGCTTTCCCGGATGCACGCCGCCTACCGCCAGCAGGCCCAGTTTGTCTCCGACGCCTCCCACGAGCTGCGCACCCCCATCGCGGTGATCCAGGGCTATGTAAAGATGCTGGACCGCTGGGGCAAGGACGACGAGAAGGTGCTGGAGGAGTCCATCGCCGCCATCAAGGCCGAGACCGAGCACATGAAGACCCTGGTGGAGCAGCTGCTGTTCCTGGCCAGGGGCGACAGCGGCCGCCAGCAGCTCAGCCCGGAGCCCATGGACCTCTCCGCCCTGATGGCCGAGGTATTGGACGAATACCGTATGATTGACCCGGCCCACGAATGGCGGCAGGGCAGCATGACCCCCGCCCCGGTCAGCGCCGACCCCGCCCTGATCAAGCAGGCCGCCCGCATCCTGGTGGACAACGCCGTGCGCTACACCCCCGAAGGCGGCTCGATCCGCCTGTCCGCGGGGACGGTCGACGGCCGCGCCTTCTTCGAGGTGCAGGACGGCGGCATCGGCATCGCCGAGGAGGACGTGCCCCGCATTTTCGACCGCTTCTTCCGCGCCGACCCCGCCCGCGCCCGGGCCAGCGGCGGCACCGGCCTGGGGCTGTCCATCGCCCGCTGGATCGTCGAGCGCCACGACGGCCACTTCGAGGTCCTGAGCCGCCAGGAGCTGGGAACCAGGATAAGGGTCGTGATGCCGGTGGCGGAGGGGTGAAATCTGAATATATCAAGCTGTTAGCAGAAATGCAAAGGGAAGTAAAAAGGGAACAGGGAACAGGGAACAGGGAACAGGAATGGCGGCTGGCGCGTTCCGTAACAACGCTAACTTGCCGGGGGTATCGGGGGCGGAGCGCCCCGATCTTTAATCGTACGCGGCGGCATGTACGCCGCGGGCGGGGCTTTTTTCACGGCA